>JABAZA010000020.1 GCA_018608725.1 Flavobacteriaceae bacterium | reverse complement strand
GTAATTTTGTAAACATTACTTCAACTGGATCGGGAGCTATTCAAGCCAATGTATTTGATATTCTTGGAAAGCAGGTCATCAATGCAACTGTTGCGAATGGACGCTTAGATGTATCGCCACTTAACACAGGTGTTTACATTGTAAAGCTCACACAAGGTGCAGCAACAACTACTAAAAAATTGATTATCCAATAATCTTAATTTTTATATTACTCAAAAAGAGCGTTGCCAAAAGCAACGCTCTTTTTATTTTTAGCTACTTTTGTGTTGGAATTTCAAGTACATGAACCACAAAAATTCAATTTTTAACATCCAATCTGAAACCGATTTCAAAGCCACCGCTTTGGAAGTCTTCAAGTTTCAATTTGAGCACAATGCGGTGTATCGCTCATTTTGTGATTTGCTTTACAAACATCCGAGTGATGTTACGTCTTTAGAGCAAATTCCATTTTTACCTATTGAATTTTTTAAAACTCATACCATTATATCCACCAACAAACCCACAAAAGCCACTTTTACGAGTAGTGGTACCACAGGAAGTATCGTGAGTAAACACCATGTAGTTGATTTGGATGTTTATAAACAAAGCTTTAGAACGGGGTTTGAATCCTTTTATGGCACCATTGAAAACTATACTGTATTGGCCTTATTACCTTCTTATCTAGAACGCGAAGGCTCCTCATTGGTTTATATGGCAAATGATATGATTTTACAGTCCAAACAGCCTGAAAGCGGATTTTATCTTCACGATCTAGAAGCTCTGAAAAACACCCTTACCAGCTTGGAAGCAAAAGGTCAAAAAACATTGCTTATTGGCGTTTCTTATGCGTTATTAGATTTGATAGAAGCCTATTCATTTGAATTAAAACATACCATTGTGATGGAAACAGGCGGTATGAAAGGGCAACGAAAAGAGCTGGTAAAATCAGAACTTCATGCACTTTTAAAACAAGGTTTTGGTGTGGATACCATTCACAGTGAATACGGTATGACAGAGTTGTTATCACAAGCCTATTCTAAAGGAGGAGGCGTTTTTAAAACTCCACCTTGGATGAAAGTATTGACAAGAGATCCAGAAGATGCGCTGAGCATTCAGCCGATTGGAAAATCGGGCGGGATTAATATTATTGACTTGGCAAACATCAATTCCTGTGCGTTTATTGCCACTCAAGATTTAGGAAAAATTAGGTCTGACGGCACTTTTGAAATCTTAGGACGCTTTGATCAATCTGATATCAGAGGTTGTAATTTGATGGTACTTTAGACCACTCGAATTATAAAAGTACTTCGCTTCCCACGATTTATAATTACATAGGTCTCATTAATCAAGTCTGCATTTGAAATTTGATAGTCCTCCCCTACTTTTTCTTTATTCACAGAGATTGAATTTTCTTTCAATGCTCGACGTGCTTCACCATTAGAAGCCAAAAAATTTGTTTCTGCAGAAAGTGCAGCAATCATATCTAAACCAGATTCTAAATGCGATTTTGAAACCTCAGCTGTAGGCACGCCTTCAAACACATCTAAAAATGTGGCTTCATCCAAAGTTTGAATGTCTGCTTTAAACGATTTACTGTATAAAATTGTGGATGCTTTTTCGGCATTTTCAAAATCAGCCTGACTGTGAACCATGGTGGTAATTTCTTGAGCCAAACGTTTTTGAAGTGGTCTCAGATGGGGTTGTTCTTTATGCGTTTCTATGAGCGATTTGATTTCTTGTTCTTCTAAAAACGTAAATATTTTAATGTATTTTTCGGCATCCTCATCACTGGAATTTAACCAATATTGATAGAATTTATATGGGGAAGTTCGTTTGGGATCTAACCATACATTTCCGCCTTCACTTTTACCAAATTTAGAGCCGTCTGATTTTGTAATCAAAGGACAGGTAATTGCAAAGCCTTTTCCATTTCCAACGCGTCTGATGAGTTCCGTTCCTGTGGTAATATTTCCCCACTGATCGCTTCCTCCCATTTGAATGGTACAGTTGTGTGCTTTAAATAAGTGAAGAAAATCATAGCCTTGCACCAATTGATAGGTAAACTCTGTGAAACTCATGCCCTCTGAGCTTTCGGCTGAAATTCTATTTTTAACAGAGTCTTTCGCCATCATATAATTAACGGTAATGTGCTTTCCTACATCTCTAATGAAATCTAAAAATGAAAAGTCTTTCATCCAGTCATAGTTATTGACAAGGACAGCAGCATTTTTTTCACCGCTATCAAAATCTAAAAAATGAGCCAATTGCTTTTTAATTGCTTCTTGGTTGTGGCGGAGTGTTTTTTCGTCTAAAAAGTTTCGTTCTGTGGATTTCCCAGAAGGATCTCCAATCATTCCTGTCGCGCCGCCCACCAAAGCAAAGGGTTTATGACCACAGTGTTGGTAATGAGCCAATAACATAATTGGTACAAGATTTCCGATGTGTAACGAATCGGCTGTGGGATCAAAACCTACATATGCACCTCTCATTTGCTCTAACAAATGGTCTTCTGCTCCGGGCATCACATCATGGATCATTCCTCTCCAACGTAAGACTTCAATAAAATTACTGGCCATTATCAAAAATTTAATTAAGACAAAGATAACAGATTCATAAGTGACAAGAAAAGAAAAAATAGTAATTTAGTGCTATGATATTAGTTACGGGTGGTACTGGATTGGTTGGAAGTCATTTGTTGTTTGAACTCAGCAAATCTCAACAAAACGTTCGTGCGATTTATCGAACCAAAAAAACCATTGAAAAGGTAAAAACAATTTTTTCTTATTACACGGATTCAATAGACGCACATTTTGATCGAATTGAATGGGTGGAAGCGGATTTGAATGACATCCCAAAACTGACAGAAGCATTTGAAGGAGTTAAGCAGGTGTACCATTGTGCTGCCTTAATTTCGTTTGACCCAAGCGATTATTATAAATTACGAGAGATAAATATTTCGGGGACTGCAAACATTGTAAACTTGTGTATTATAAACGCCATTGAAAAGCTTTGTTATGTAAGTTCTGTAGCTACAATGGGCTATGATCCCCTAAAAATAACAGAAGAAACTGCTTGGAACTCAGAAAACGAGCAAAGTGTATATGCCATTACAAAATATGAAGCTGAAATGGAAGTTTGGCGCGGTATTCAGGAAGGGGTGCCGAGTGTAATTGTAAATCCTGGCGTGATTTTAGGCCCTGGTTTTTTTGAATCGGGAAGTGGTGGATTGTTTAAACGTGTTCACAAAGGGCTTCGCTATGCTACACAGGGGGTTGCAGGCTATGTTGGGGTTGTGGATGCTATAAAAAGTATGGTGTTATTAATGAATAGCGACTGCAAAAATGAGCGTTATATTATAGTGGCTGAGAACCTGTCTAGTTTAGATTTCACAACACTTATTTCAAATGCTTTCAAACTGGCACCTCCCAAAAAGATAGCACCTAAGTGGATGCTTTCCTTTGCATGGCGATTGGATTGGTTGAAACATAAATTAACGGAAGGAAAAAGACACTTCACTAAAAATTTAAGCAAGACTTTAAGAACTAAAAGTTATTACAGTTCGGATAAGTTTTTAGAGACTAAAACCGATTTTAAATTTACTCCTATTTCGAGGGTTGTTTCTGAAGTGTGTCACGTTTTTTCAAAGGAGGTCTCATCTTAGATTCAAATTTCACTTTAGGATCAAGATTCAAGGGTTCAGCTTTAGTTTTCTTTAGCTCTTTTATAGAATCTTTGACGCGTTTTTTCTCCTTAAGTAAGGCTTCGTATTTTGTTTTTTGAGTTGTTAACTTCAACTCTAGTTTTTCATAAATGGATTTATAGACCTCATTTTTAAAGGTGTAATAAGCGTTGCTTTCTGCAAACTGAAGACTGTCAATATTGTGTTTTTTATAAATATATGCTTCAGGATTATTGATGTTCTTTTGTAGTAATTGTTTATTGACTCCTTTTGCGGAATTAATAAGTACCACATCATAAAGAATTTCAACCATTTGATCTTCAGAAATCAAATTAGATGGTTTTTTTACTTCTAGGTTTTCACAAGACATAAAAAACAAAATACTGCCTACTAAAAAGAATGTTTTCATCTGTTGAATGTTAAACGCATGGCTGCATTATGGTTTGTAAAATTTGAATTTTCATAGACAATCGTTCCGTTTAGGATGGTGTGTGTAACTCGAGACTTAAAGGTTGAACCTTCAAATGGCGACCAGCCACATTTGTAAAGACAGTTATCTTTAGTGACCGTCCAAGGATTGTTTGGATTTACAAGTACCAAATCTGCAAAATACCCTTCTTTGATGTAGCCTCTTTTTTCAATTTGAAATAAAATTGCAGGATTATGACACATTTTTTCTACCATTTTTTCAATTGAAATCCGTCCATTATGATGCGCCTCCATCATGGCTACAAGTGCATGTTGTACGAGTGGGCCTCCTGAAGGAGCTTTGGTGTATGTATTTGATTTTTCTTCAAGTGTATGGGGTGCATGATCGGATGCAATCACGTCAATTTTATCATTCAAAAGAGCTTCCCACAATGCATCTCTATCATTAGCGGATTTTACGGCAGGGTTCCATTTGATGAAGGTTCCTTTTTTATCATAATCTTCATCTGAAAACCAGAGGTGATGAATACAAACCTCCGCAGTGATTTTTTTGTCCTTTAGAGGTTTCTTATTTGAAAACAATTCCATTTCTTTCGCTGTTGAGAGATGAAACACATGCAAACGTGCTCCTGTTTTTTTGGCCAAAGCAATTGCTTTTGAGGAGGAGATGTAACAGGCTTCTGCACTTCTTATTTCTGGATGGCACTGGATTGGGATGTCCTCACCATAGCGTTCCAAATATAGAGCTGTATTTTGTTTGATTGTATTTTCATCTTCGCAATGAACTGAAATCAACAAGTCCGTACTTTTAAATATTTTTTCTAAAACCTCAGGGTTGTCCACAAGCATATTCCCAGTTGAAGAGCCCAAGAAAAGTTTAAGCCCTGCAACTTTGAGGGGATCTACTTTTAAAATCTCGTCTAAGTTGTCATTTGTTCCCCCAAACATAAATGAATAATTGGCAGAAGATGTATTGGCAGCAATCTGAAACTTATCTTCTAATTTTTCAATGGTGGTAGCTTGTGGGTTGGTGTTTGGCATCTCAATAAAAGAGGTGATTCCTCCTGCAATTGCGGCTCTAGATTCTGTTTCAATGGTCGCTTTATGGGTTAAACCGGGCTCTCTAAAGTGAACTTGATCGTCTATAACGCCTGGAATGAGGTAATTATTTTCGGCATCAATAACCGTAACATCAGCGTTTTTAACACTAATAGAGTTGGCAATTTCTTTTATATACTGATCCTCAATTAACACATCGCCTTCAACGATTTTTCCTTCATTGACAATTCGTGCGTTTTTTATGAGTATGGATTTCTTGTGCATTTATGTTGTTCCTAAAATTGTTTTTAATCGCATTTTGATGACCCCTAGAATTGCTTCGGATATGATTCCTTTACTTAGTTTTGAAACTCCATGGCGTCGGTCGGTAAAGATAATTGGGATTTCTTTGATATTAAAGTTTTTTTTGTAGGCCGAATATTTCATTTCAATTTGAAATGCATACCCAATAAATTTTATGGCCTCTAAATTGATGGATTCAAGAACTTTTCGTTTATAGCACACAAAACCTGCCGTAGGATCGAGAACTTTCATACCCGTAATAATGCGAACATAGAGAGATGCTCCATAGGAAAGCAGCACTCTTGTGAGCGGCCAATTGACAACGTTTACCCCTTTAATGTAGCGCGATCCTACAGCAATATCTGCATTCTGAAATTTACAGGTTTCATAAAGTCGATGAAGATCTTTGGGGTTGTGAGAAAAATCGGCATCCATCTCAAAAATATATTCGTAGGAACGGCTCAAACACCATTTAAAGCCTTCAATATAGGCCGTACCTAGTCCTTGTTTTCCGGTTCGTTTTAGTAAAAAAAGCCGATCCTTATAAGTGGAATAAAGTTCTTCTACTTTTTGGGCGGTATTATCTGGTGAGCTATCGTCTACAACCAAAACATGAACCGCTTTATGCTCAGAAAATACAGCGGCTAGAATGCCTTCTATATTTTCAATTTCATTATAGGTTGGTATGATTACAATGGCGTCTTGCATTCCGTAGAAAAATTTTAGCAAAAGTAAGTTATTTTTAGCGGACTCTTTTTATAAATATTCTTCATAGATTTGTGTATGCTTAGAGAGGTGCTATTTAACGATTTATACACAACAATTATTGTAGCAAGTCTTGCTATTATTGTAGGTGTTAAGCTTTTAAATTTTAATCGTTTTACCGATTTACTGAGAGTTTTTGGATTCTCAAATTATTTAAGGATTTACTTCAAAGATCATAAGTTTTTGGATCCTTTTGACATTCTGTTGTTTTTAAATTTTTGCATCAACGGTACACTTACGGGGATACTCACCTACACTCATTTCGCACAAAAACTAGAAGTAGATGTATTGCTATTTATAAAACTAGGGGGGCTGTTAGGAACTTGGGTGCTCCTCAAAATTTTGTTAGAACTAGGAATTGGTTATCTATTTGACATTCCAAAATTGTTTCATAGTTTTGTGTTTCAACAGGTTAGTTTTTTAAATTTTTTGGGGATTGTTTTACTTCCTCTCAATTCCTTACTGATTTTTGGAGCACCAAATCATCACATATTTTTAGTTTCCATATTGGTAATTTCTGGAGTGATCCTCTTCACAGGATTGTTGAAATCGGTTAAAACGTATCAAAAGCTACTTATCAATAATTTCTTTTATTTTATTTTGTATCTTTGCACACTCGAAATTGGGCTGTACATAGTATTATACAAGCTTTTTTCGTTGGATATTTATTAACCCTTTAGAGTAATTGATCTATGAAGCATCCATAGTCATAACTTGATTTTCAAGAAAATGATTCGATGGATGTAACGTGTGACCGTTATAAAATCAATAAAATAAATACATGAAAGTAAAAACAATTTTGGTGTCTCAACCCGAACCAAAAGTAGAAAACTCTCCTTACTTCGATTTGCAAGACCGACAAAAAGTAAAAATTGATTTCCGTCCCTTTATTCATGTGGAAGGTGTGACAGCTAAAGAAGTACGATTACAAAAAGTTGATTTCTCAAGCTACACTGCAATTATTATGACCAGCAGAAATGCTGTTGATCATTTCTTTAGAGTTGCGGATGAAATGCGTTTTAAGGTGCCAGATAGTATGAAGTATTTTTGTCAATCCGAAGCGGTAGCGTTTTATTTACAAAAATATGTGGTGTACCGCAAACGTAAAATTTATGTTGGGAAACGTAATTTTCAAGATCTTTCTCCTCTCATAAAAAAATATAAAGACGAAAAGTTTTTATTACCCTCTTCTGACAAACTAAAGCCAATTGTTCCCTTAATGTTAGATGAAATTGGTGTTAAATGGAAACAAGCGGTGTTTTACAATACAGTGATCAGTGATTTATCTGATTTAGCAGATGTGTATTATGATATCTTAGTGTTTTTCAGTCCTTCTGGAATTGAATCCTTATTTCACAACTTCCCGAACTTTAAACAAAACGATACACGAATTGCTGTGTTTGGAAATACGACCGTAAAAGCGGTTGAAAATAAAGGGCTACGTGTGGATATTTCTGCACCAACCACTGAAATGCCTTCAATGACAATGGCATTAAACAAATACATTCAAAAGGTGAACAAAAAATAAGTTTTTTGTCCTTACAATATTTTAAAACCTGCTCAACGAGTGGGTTTTTTGTTTTTAAGGAGATTGGTTCAGGCAGAATGATAGAAAAAATCAATCTTAATTTTTAAAACTCTTATTTTAATTTTATTTATATTTGAATAAAAACCAAATCATTATGAGTACTTTAAAACTTCTTTTATTTTTATTCGCATTAAGTATTGTCAGTTGTTCAAACGAAACTTATGAAGAGGAAGACATGGATGTAACAGATCCGGATACAAGTCCTACAACCTATGTTCCAAATACATTGGGAGACTATTGGATCTATGACGTGGAGCGTACAAGTCCTGATATTCCTGAAATGAATTTTACTGGAACGGACTCTTTATATATAGCAACCTCAACTGGAACTACTTTTACGTATGAGGTCAATAATGGCACGGCTGCACTAGGCACAATGAATACGCTTTTGGTTAATGGAAGTTTATCTAAAACATCAACCTCTTTAGAATATACAGGAAGTTTGGATCTTCAGGTTGATCTTCCCATCACTGAAATGCCCACGATTGAGGATTTGAAACTTATAGATTTAGAGGCCTCTAACGGAGAAATTCTTTCTAATTTTTCAAATAGTTTTTCTGAGACGCTTGATATACAAGGCACAGCTATTCCCATTGAAATAACTTTTGCTTTAACCACTTCAAAAGAAAATTTTTATCCCACCACCACTTTGAACGGTATGGCGTATTCAAATATTTTTGAAGCATCCCTTAAGCTAACGATCTCTGTGACTGGCACTATTACTATTTTGGGAATTAGTCAGGCTATCGATATTATTCAACCTCAAGATGTTATGACGGTACGTTATTATTATGCTGGAAACATTGGTCTTGTTCGCGCCGAAACTACACAGGGCTATGAACTAAGTGACGAAATCATTTTACTGATCCAACAGTCTGGCGAAACAGATTTGACGACGTCAGTTCAAACCGTTGGTGTAGAAGAATTAAATAGTTATTGGGTTAATTAGTTTTGTCTTGAGCTTAAAAAAATACGGAATAGATAAAAACTCCGTACAAGAAAACCAATATAAGGCCTTCAAATTTTTTAATTTCATCTCGTTTAAAAATCAAAGTTAAGGGCAGCAAAAGTCCTGCAAATACAAGCATCCAAATGCTATCTCTTGATAGAATTTCGGGATCGTCAACCATGATCGGTTTGACCAAGGATGTTAATCCAAGAACAGATCCGATATTAAAAATATTAGACCCTATTAAATTCCCTAATGAGATGGCTTTCTCTTTTCGAATTATTGCAATTACAGAGGCAGCCAATTCTGGGATACTGGTACCTACAGCAATTACAGACACCGAAATAACGGCCTCACTAACACCCATTTTTTGAGCAATTACTACAGCGCTATCAACCAACCATTTGGCTCCAAAATAGAGGGAAACTCCACCAATAATGAGCCATATTATAATTTTAAAATTAGAACTCATTGTCAGGTTTTCCACAGAATCATCTGTATCAGTCCCCATTGACTGTTTGATCGAAAAAGCAATAAATAACAATAAACTTAAAAATAAAACAGTTCCTTCAATAGCATCTAATTTATTATCGTTACTTAAGAAATAGTAAAAAACAAAGGAGAAAATCATCAGCGCAGGCCAATTAAATTTATAAAATGTTTTATCTACATGAATTGTTCCTAGCAGGACTGTAATCCCAAGAACCAATCCAATATTGGCTATATTGGATCCGATCACATTATTAATTGCAATGGATGGAGACCCATTCAAAGCGGCATTTAAACTGACTAAAAGTTCAGGAAGTGAGGTTGCAAAAGAGACAACCGTGAGCCCAATCACCATTTTAGAGATATTGAGTTTTAATGATAACGCAACAGAAGCTCGTACCAAAAATTCACCCCCTACAACCAAAAACACAAATCCCAACAGCATCAAAACAATATCCATACACTTATTTTTTTTACGAAGATAAATCTAAGTTATGAAATTTGTGTTGAATTAGAAGAAGAATTTCTATTTTTGACTTATGAATTCAAAACCACTTTTTAAAGCTTTAGCACGCATTAATAAATGGATTCTTCCAAGTTTGACTAAAAAACGGGTGGATCTTAGTAAAGCAACAAAGTTACAAATGGCATTATTTGGTTGGCGGCTGTATGTAACCAAAAAAGCGTTGGACTGATCTAATAGCTTATTGCAGCATAGATAGGATGCGATTCTATTTTTTTGAACCCCTCAAGAAAATCAAGTTTCATGATAAAATTACATTGAACTATTTGACCGCCTAAGGATTCCACCATTTTACAGACTGCTTCAGCAGTTCCTCCAGTGGCTAGGACATCGTCATGAATTAAAATTTTATCCCCTGGGTTTATGGCATCCTGATGCAGTTCTAACACATCGGATCCATATTCTAAATCAAAGGATTGCGTAATTACTTTTCGAGGTAATTTTCCAGGTTTTCGAACGGGTACAAAAGGCACGTTTAGAGACTGAGCTAATAGCATTCCAAAGAAAAAACCCCGCGATTCAATACCAACAACTTTATCTATTTGTTTGTTTTTAAGTTCCGACAAAAGCAGTTCTAAACACAAACTTGTGCCTTCTGGACTTTCAAGTAGGGATGTAATGTCTTTAAATCCAATGCCCTTTTTTGGGAAATCTGGAACGTCAGTGATGTATTGCTTTAGGTTTTCTGAATTGTGTTTCATTGTTCCAGTTCGTTTCTAAGATTTTGTTCCCATGCCCATGACGACTGAATCATTTCGTGTAAGCCACGAGTTGCCTCCCAATTCAAAACTTGTTTGGCTAAGGTTGTAGAGGCAAACATTACTGGAACATCACCGGGTCTTCGATCGGTAATTTCATAATTTAAGGGACTTCCACTGACTGTTTCAAAAGCAGCAATCATTTCTAGTACGGAATAGCCGTTTCCAGTTCCTAAATTAAAGACTTCTAAGGGTTTTGTAACGCTTGAGTCTAAGAGGCGTTGAAGTGCCTTTAAGTGGGCTTCCGCCAAATCCACGACATGGATGTAATCTCTTATGGGTGTACCATCCTTGGTGGGGTAATCATTTCCGAATACCATGAGTTTTTCTCTAATACCCGCAGCGGTTTGGGTGATGTAGGGCATTAAGTTGTTTGGAATTCCTGTGGGGAACTCCCCTATCTGCCCGGACTCATGCGCTCCAATTGGATTAAAGTAACGTAATGAAATAACGGATATTTCCGATTGAGAATTTGTAAAATCTTCCAGAATTTCTTCCGCAATTTTTTTTGTGTTTCCATAGGGTGATGAGGATCGTTGTGTAGGTGCATCTTCAGTAATTGGCATTTTGGAAGGGTTTCCATAGACGGTTGCTGAGGACGAAAAAATAAGATGATTGATTGCGTTTTCTTGTTGGGCTTTCAAAACGTTTAGCAATGAGAAAAGATTGTTTTGATAATACATCAACGGGTTTTCAACGGATTCCGCTACTGCTTTATGGGCTGCAAAATGAATGACTGCTTTTGCGTCTTTATGAGTTCTAAAAACAGACTGGGTGGCTTCTGAAGATTTTAAATCAACTTGTTCAAATTGAGGACGATTGCCTGTAATTTTTTCAATTCGATCTAAAATTTGCAGATTAGAATTTGATAAATCATCAAGGATCACCACTTCGTAGTTGTGATGAATTAATGTGATTACTGTATGTGATCCAATGTAACCACATCCGCCGGTAACAATAATTTTTTCTTGCATGTATCAATTAAAACTCAAATATAAACAACTTGTTTTGTGTTTTGAAGAAAATTTAGGTCAAAAACTTATTGATCTGATTTTTTTAAGTTGTTATTTTCCTTTCTTAGAGCCATAACCTCTTGATTTAATTTCATGTAATTTTCGGTACACTCATAATATTTGGCTTTAAAGTCTGGTTCATTTGAGGGCTCAGACACTATATTAGAAACGTCATTTGTGCTATATTTCTTCTCACCAGTGATTAACCAATGTAAATCTACGTCCGTATATTTAGATATAATTTTATCTAT
>JABAZA010000032.1 GCA_018608725.1 Flavobacteriaceae bacterium | reverse complement strand
GCCATTGCAATTAGCATTATTGTAATGCTCATCGCGATTGCAACTGGCATTGGTTTGGAACATAAAATTCGCGACAAAGCGGTGGCATTTAATGGTCATATTACAATTTCTAATTTTGACAGTAATGCCTCTGAAGGCGCACAAGTTCCAATTTCTAAAAATCAAGATTTTTATCCTGAGTTTACAGCTGTTGAAGGGGTTTCTCATGTTCAGGCCGTTGCTAATAAATTTGGAATTATTAGAACCAATACCGATTTTGAAGGTTTGTTTTTAAAAGGCGTAGGAACGGATTACGATTGGCGGTATTTTAAAGAATTTTTAATTGAAGGACGCCTTCCTACCTACACTAAAAAATACAGCAGCGAAGTTTTAATTTCTAAGTATTTAGCCGACCGTTTGGAGTTTGTAGTAGGGGACAGCTTTCAGATGTATTTCATGAAATCCGATCCAAGTCAACCCCCAAGTATTATGAAATTTACAGTTGTGGGCATCTTTAATTCTGGTTTTGAAGAATTGGATAAAACCTATGTTATTGGCGACATTAATCATGTGCAACGCCTAAACAGATGGAAAAAAGATCAGATTGGAAATTTTGAAGTTTTTATTGCAAATTATAACGACTTAGATCGTTTGGGGGACGCGGTGTATGCACAAACCCCCTCGACTTTAGATGCAATGACCGTTAAACAAAAGTATGCGACCATCTTTGAATGGATTCCGATTTTTACTACGAACATCTACGGAATTATAGGCATTATGATTCTTGTGGGTGCCATCAATATGATCACGGCATTATTGGTTTTAATTCTCGAACGGACCAAAATGATTGGCATTCTCAAAGCTTTGGGAAGTAGCAACTGGAGCATTCGAAAAGTATTTTTGTACAATGCTTCTTACTTGATTGGCTGCGGATTGTTCTGGGGAAACCTTATTGGGATTGGAATTTTGTTACTCCAAAAACAATTTGAATTCATCAAATTAGACCCCTCGGTGTATTATGTGACCGTCGCTCCAGTTTATCTCGATTGGACTTATGTCGTCTTACTTAACCTTATGACCTTTATTTTGTGTGTGTTGATGCTGTTAATACCTTCATTTTTAATTAGTAAAATCGTTCCTGTAAAAGCCATTGAATTCGAATAAAACTTCTTTAATCCAGATTTGTATCCCCAATTAATTAATGTATTTTTGTCGCAAATTCAAGTCATGAAGTACGCCGAAAATATTTTAGAAACTATTGGCAACACGCCTTTAATTAAAATGAACGTTTTAACTAAAGAATTGCCGTGTTTGGTTTTGGCAAAATATGAAACCTTTAATCCTGGAAACTCTGTAAAGGATCGCATGGCACTTCAGATGATAGAAGATGCCGAAGCCGATGGTCGTTTGAAACCCGGAGGAACAATTATTGAAGGCACTTCTGGAAATACGGGAATGGGCTTGGCATTGGCTGGAATTATCAAAGGGTATAAATGTATTTTTGTCCTAGCAGACAAACAGTCCAAAGAAAAAATGGATATTTTACGTGCTGTTGGTGCCGAGGTGGTCGTTTGTCCAACCTCTGTAGAACCAGACGATCCGAGATCGTATTATTCCGTTTCCAAACGCTTGGCAAAAGAAACGCCCAACTCTTGGTATGTGAATCAGTATGACAATCCGAGTAATTGCAAAGCACACTTTTTGAGTACCGGTCCTGAAATATGGGAACAAACCGATGGAAAAGTAACCCATTTTGTGGTGGGCGTTGGAACAGGCGGTACAATTTCAGGCGTTGGTAGTTATTTAAAAATGAAAAACCCAAACGTTAAAATTTGGGGCGTTGATACCTATGGAAGTGTGTTTAAAAAATACCACGAAACAGGCGAGTTTGACGAAAACGAAATTTACCCCTATGTCACCGAAGGTATTGGAGAAGATATTCTTCCAATGAATGTAAACTTTGGAATTATTGATGGGTTTACAAAGGTCACGGATAAAGATGGTGCGGTCTACACCCAGCGTTTGGCAAAAGAAGAAGGCATGTTTTTAGGAAACTCTGCAGGCTCTGCGATTAAAGGAGTGCTCCAATTGAAAGAACATTTTAAGCCCGAGGATGTGGTGGTGGTTCTCTTCCATGACCATGGCAGCCGTTATGTGGGTAAAATGTTTAATGACGATTGGATGCGCGAAAAAGGCTATATCGAATAAGTTTTTCTAAGCATAAAAGTTATTAAAATCACCTGTTTTTTTGGAAATAGGTGATTTTTTTTATAAGTTTATCTGCAAGATAAAGACCCCAAATCTAAATCTTCAAAAGCAATTTAACCGAAGTTTTTAGATTTTATTTTATTGAATGCCGTGTTTGAAGAGTTCCGATATGCAGTAGTTGGCAGTAATTACAAAAATGAGCGAAGAACAAAAACTATTTTGGAAAATCTATGAAGAATTTTCTTCTACAAAATACATTCTTGAAAACACTGAAAATATAATTGATGAATACTTAACTAAAACTAATAGAAATATTATTGACATTGGTTGCGGACAAAGTAGTTATATTTTAGATTTTCATAATAAAAAAAACATAATCTATTTGCTTGTGATAATGATGAATATCAAATTAACGCCTTAAAAAGAAGAATTAAAGAAATAAATTCTGATAATAAAATAGAATACTCAACAAATAGTTTTCCAAACGATGACTTTAAAGGAATTATTTTTGACACAGTCATTTTAAATAATATTCTTCATTTTTTCGATATAGGACAAATACATTTTTTTATAAAATTAGTTGAGAAACAAATTCAAAAAAACAGTTTAATATTAATTAACGTTCATTCTAAAACTCATAAAAATTTCGGAGATTATAGCTATTTCAAATATTATTTTGATAAAAAAGAACTTGAAACCTTATTTGGTTATAATAACTACGATTGGGTTATGCTTAAAACAATTGACAGAAAATTAACAAACTTCGAAACTGAAATTCAAAAAGAATGGATTAAAAGATATTGTGAAAATAATGGTGTGCTTGACAAAAAAACAATCGAAAACAAACAAAAAATATATTTAAAAAATAATGAAATTCATCAAATAGAACTTTTAGTAAGAAAAAAATAACTACTGCCAACACCTGCTCCGTAACCTCTCTGACTTCGCGGAACAAAAAAATAAACTCTATAAAATAAAGGATTGCGCAACGTCGGGAGACGTTGCACAGCAGAGACGTCCCATCAAATTTGCGCACCTCAAAACTTTTTTTATCTTCGTAGGATGCAAGAAGACTTCCTACATTACGTCTGGCAGCATAAAAAAATGAGCCTCAAATCATTAAAAACCACTGCGCAAGAGCCTATAATTCTTAAGACTGTTGGTTTGCCAAATGTCAATTCAGGCCCCGATTTTTTTAATGCCCAATTAAGTATCGGCACACAGCTATGGGCAGGTACCGTCGAAATCCACGTTAAATCTTCCGATTGGTATGTGCACCACCACGAAACAGATGCAGCTTATGACAACGTGATTTTGCATGTGGTGTGGGAACATGACATGGAAATATACAGAAAGGATAACACACCAATTCCGACACTTGAACTCAAAAACTATGTGCTTCCTCATACCTATACAAATTACAACACACTGTTGAACCAAAAACAAGCTTGGATTCCTTGTGAATTAACTATTAAGGACGTCGATGAATTTACCGTTAATCACTGGTTAGAACGCTTGTATTTAGAACGTCTGGAAGGAAAGTATAAGGCCATTGAAACGCAACTCCTTGAGTCCAAACACAATTGGGAAGCCGTATTGTTTTGGCAATTGGCAAAAAACTTTGGACTTAAAGTCAATGGTGAAGCCTTTTTGAGCATTGCAAAATCAATGGGGTTTTCAACCATTCAAAAATCGCAACACGAAACCCTGCTGCTCGAAGCGATATGTTTTGGACAAGCAGGACTTTTGGAAACAGAAGCACAGCATCCTTATATCTCTGAACTCAAAAGTACCTATGAATTCCTAAAAAATAAATTTTCACTTTCAAGAGAAGGGGTATTGCCAGTACAATTCTTTCGATTGCGTCCGCCAAATTTCCCAAGCATTCGATTGGCACAATTAGCAGCACTCTACAGTCGGTCATTAAATTTATTTTCAAGCATTATTGAAGCACAGTCCTTAGATCAAATACACACCATTTTTGAGGGTGGCATCTCCAAGTTTTGGGATACCCATTATACCTTTGAGAAACCTTCTAAATCAACTCCAAAAAAGTTGACAAAAGCATTTATTAATCTACTAATTATCAACACAATAGTTCCAATTAAGTTTGCATATAATAAATTCAATCGGCACACCAGCCAAGAAGATGTTTTAGAGATCATGCGTACAATTCCCATGGAGCACAATAGTATTGTCGATAAATTTCACTCCATCTATGCGTTTGAAAAGACCGCTTTAGATTCTCAGGCGTTGATTCAATTAAAACAACAGTATTGTTCAAAAAATAAATGCCTTCAATGTGCGATTGGTAGTGCACTTTTGAATCGAAATTCATAAATTGCAATATGAAGTTATTTTACAACGGACTTTACAATTTACAAAAATATGGATTCTACGTCTGTCAGCGCATCGCCGACCGTTTTGGAATGCGTGCCAAAGTGGTTCGAACGTCCTTCATTTACCTCACATTTGCAACACTAGGTTTTGGGTTCGCATTTTATTTATTTTTGGCATTTTGGATGCGTATAAAAGACTTGATATACACCAAAAGAACTTCAGTTTTTGACATCTAACATCTATGGATAATCCGTTTTTAAAACTATTTCGATCCAAAATAAACACCGCAATGCTGTTGTTGATATTGCTGCTTTTTACGGGGGTTATTGGTTTTAAAATAATTTCTGAATACTCTTGGATCGATGCGGTTTATATGACTGTCATAACCATAACCACTGTTGGGTTTGGCGAAGTATTTCCATTAGATCCAGAGGCCAAAATATTTACTATTTTCTTGATACTAACCAGTGTAATTATTGTGGGGTATGCACTTAAAATTATTACAGAATATATGATTTCTAAAAATGATATTTCCGAACTAAAACGTAAGAAGATGCAAAAAAAAATTGATGCACTATCCAATCATATTGTCATATGTGGATTTGGAAGAAATGGCCAACAAGCGGCTAAAAAATTAGGAACACACAATCGTACTTTTGTGGTTGTAGAATCAGATAAAGAAATTATTGACAAACATCAAAATGAAGGCATTCTCTTTGTTTTAGGAAATGCCAATGAAGATGAGGTCCTTCAATCAGCAGGGATTCAACGCGCCGAGTGTTTAATATCTGCTTTGCCCAACGATTCGGACAACGTATTTGTGGTATTGTCTGCACGTCAAATGAACAAAACCATTCGTATTATCAGTCGTGCGTCCAACGAATCTTCTTACAGTAAACTTAAATTAGCAGGCGCGAATAATGTTATTTTACCCGATAAAATTGGCGGAGATCACATGGCTTCTTTAGTCGTTGTTCCCGATCTACTTGAGTTTATTGATAACCTTTCTATCATCGGACAAACAACTATTAATATTGAGGAAATTGCCGTTGAAAAGTTATACGATACTTCCAATATCAAAACCATTCAAGACTTAGATTTACGAAAAAAAACAGGGTGTAGTGTCATTGGTTTTAAGGACGAAAAAGGACATTATATCATCAACCCAGAAGCCAATCAAAAATTAGTTCCGAATTCTAAAGTGATTGTTTTGGGACGTCCAGAACAAATTCAAAATTTGAATAGCACCTTTAATATTGATATTTAATAATCCTAAAAGGTTTCACTCTTTAAACCACTGCTAGATTTTAATATTTCATTTTTTTTCATCATATTGTTCGCTATTAACCACCAACACAAAAAAATTCTATGAAAACATACATTCAAACACTAATTGCTTTGATATTACCATTTGTATCTTCTGCCCAAGAAAAAGGGTTAGATCAGAGAATTGACGAAGCATTTCAGCCTGTCGCAGATGCCTTTTTTGATGCTATTTTCTTTATAGTCTATGAAGGAGATACATTCTCAATTCCGTTTGTACTGGTTTTGTTAGTTGGTAGTGCATTGTTTTTTACGATTTATTTTGGGTTTCCAAACATTCGATTTTTCGGAAAAGCAGTTAATGTTGTAAGGGGGAAGTATGACCATATAGACCATGGTGTGTCAGAAGCTATGTACGGAGATTCTACTCCTGGTGGCGATTCCATAGAAACAATTAAAGATGAAAATGCCGATGGAGAAGTGAGTCATTTTCAAGCCTTAGCAACAGCAGTCTCAGGAACCGTTGGAAATGGAAATATTGCAGGGGTTGCTTTGGCAATTGCCTTAGGAGGTCCAGGGGCAACTTTTTGGATGATTGTTTGTGGATTACTAGGAATGTCAACAAAATTTGTTGAGTGTACTTTAGGGGTTCAGTTCAGAGATGTGGGTGAGGATGGAACCGTTTACGGCGGCCCTATGTACTATATAAGTAAAGGATTAAAATCAAGAGGCTTTGCCAAAATAGGGAAAGTAATTGCGGCTATTTTTGCGGTCTTTTGTATTGGAGGTTCTTTTGGTGGAGGTAATGCCGCACAATCCAATCAAGCAACCATTGTTATAAAAGAATTATTTAATTGGGAAAGTACAGCCGCAGGAGCGATTGTTGGTATCGTATTAGCAGCACTCGTTGGTATAATAATTATTGGAGGGATCAAACGAATTGCTCAAGTTACTGAAAAAGTAGTGCCTTTTATGGCTGTCATGTATGTTGTGGCATGTCTATATATCATATTATCTAACTTTAGTTTAGTGGATGATGCCATAAGCCTTATTGTTAGAGAAGCATTTAATCCAACCGCCTTTGGGGTCGGTTCTGTGATTGGAGTTGTGATTGTAGGATTTCAAAGAGCTGCCTTTTCAAATGAAGCTGGAGCAGGTTCTGCATCTATTGCACACTCCGCTGTTAAAACAAAATATTCAGCCTCTGAAGGCTTAGTAGCACTTTTAGAACCCTTTATAGATACCGTTGTAATTTGTACGATGACAGCTTTAGTTATTGTGATTTTTAATTTTAGCGGGTTCTTTGAATATGGTGGCGACGGTACTGGAGTTGTTTTTATTGATGGTCAAGCTTTTGAAGGTGCAGGAATCACATCCAAAGCTTTTGCACAATACATTCCGTATTCTAATATTTTCTTAACCATTGCCGTGGTATTGTTTGCCGTGTCAACAATGATTTCTTGGTCCTACTATGGATTACAATCTTGGAAGTTTTTATTTGGTAGAGGAAAAGTAGCGGATTTAGTATATAAATTATTATTCTTACTTTTTGTAGTTATTGGAGCTGCAGCAAGTATGGGATCGATATGGAAATTCTCTGATGCGATGATTTTCGCAATGATCTTCCCAAATATGGTTGGATTATTTTTCTTATTCCCTGTCGTTAAAAAAGAATTAACTAAATATTTGAAAGCTATTAAGGAATAAACGTGGTTGCCCCAAAATGAAATTTTATACCTACTTCTCAAACAAACAACGCTTAGCATTGGTTGTGTTGGTACTCGTTATCATTTCACTTCAGTTGTCTTGGGTGTCTTATAATAAAATACACACGGATACTTTTGACATTCCTACTGAAACCTATTTGAAATTTCAAAAAGAGGTGGATAGTTTAATAGCTGACCAAAACCAGAGATCCGCTCCAAAAATCTATCCTTTCAACCCAAATTATATAACCGATTATAAAGGATATAGCCTCGGAATGAGTTCTGAAGAAATAGATCGACTTCATGCTTTTAGATCCAAAAATAAATGGGTGAATTCGGTAAAAGAATTTCAAGGAGTAACCAAAGTTTCGGATTCACTTCTAAAACAGATTGCCCCTTATTTTAAATTTCCAGATTGGGTTGTAAAATCCTCTCAAAAATCACCAGCAATTGCATCTGCTTCGACCAAGTCATTCGTACAAAAAATCGATTTAAACAAGGCAACTGCGACACAGCTTCAAAAGGTTCATGGAATTGGTGCTTTTTATTCGGAACGTATTATACGTTTTAGAGATTCCTTTGAAGGGGGCTTTATTTCAGATATACAATTACAAGGAATTCATGGATTGACTCCAGAAGTGATTGCGAATATCCTTAAAGAATTTACCGTTAAAACGCCTCGACTCATTGATAAAATTAACTTAAATACCGCCACGATTGATCAATTAGTACGTATTGAATTCATCGACTATGAACTGGCATATGAGATTGTAGAATTACGTATGTTAAGGGATGGTTATAGTGCTATTGAGGAATTAACAAAAGTTAAAGAATTTCCTAAGGAAAAGTTAGAAATTATTAAATTATATTTGTCACTCAATTAAATTATATATGGATTTTAATTATTCAGAAGAACAGAATTTGATTGCTAACGCTGCGAAAGAGTTTGCAGAGCAATACATTAGACCACATATCATGGAATGGGATGAGTCTCAGCATTTCCCTGCTGATGTACTTCACAAAGCAGGTGAGATGGGTTTTATGGGTGTTTTTATCCCTGAAAAATATGGAGGTTCTGGATTTGGATACCACGAATACATCGCCATTATTGAAGAAATATCTAAAGTAGATCCTTCAATTGGATTGTCTATAGCGGCTCATAATTCGCTTTGTACGGGTCATATTTACTATTTTGGTAATGAATCTCAGAAACAAAAATGGTTGCCAAAACTAGCCACAGGCGAATGGATTGGTGCTTGGGGTTTAACAGAACACAACACAGGAAGTGATGCTGGCGGTATGAACACAACCGCTGTCAAAGATGGCGATCATTATATTTTAAATGGATCTAAAAATTTCATCACACATGGTCGTAGTGGGAACGTGGCTGTCGTGATTGCCCGAACCGGCGAAAAAGGAGACTCCCATGGGATGTCTGCTTTCGTAGTTGAAAAAGGAACTCCAGGATTTTCTTCTGGTAAAAAAGAAGATAAATTAGGAATGCGTGCTAGTGAAACTGCCGAATTAATATTTGATAACTGCCGCATACATAAAGACAATTTATTAGGAGAAGAAGGTGAAGGCTTTGTTCAGTCGCTTAAAATATTAGATGGTGGACGTATTTCGATTGCAGCCTTGTCCTTAGGAATTTCAAAAGGAGCGTATGAAGCCTCCTTAAAATATGCCAAAGAACGCGTTCAGTTTGGAAAACCCATTGCAAGTTTTCAAGGAATATCATTCAAACTATCCGATATGGTTACCGAAATTGAAGCTTCAGAATTGTTGTTGCATAAATCTGCGTTTTTAAAAAACAAAGGAGAAAAAGTTACTACACTTGGAGCCATGGCAAAAATGTATGCGAGTGAAACTTGTGTCAAAATAGCCAATGATGCTGTTCAAATTCATGGTGGATATGGGTATTCAAAAGACTATCCTGTAGAAAAGTTTTACAGAGATTCTAAATTATGTACAATTGGAGAAGGAACTACGGAAATACAAAAGGTAGTCATCTCAAGAAATATTTTGAAATAAGTATTGCAAAACAATAATTAAGTTTATATTTGCACACGAAATCTAAAAGAGGGGAGGTTAAAAGACTATGTTAATAATACCAATAAAAGAAGGAGAAAATATAGACAGAGCGCTAAAACGTTTCAAACGAAAGTTTGACAAAACGGGAACAAAGCGATCTTTACAAACGCGTAAACAGTTTATAAAGCCCTCTGTAAAACGTAGAGCACAAATTCAAAAAGCGCAATACATACAAGGACTAAGAGACGCTGAAAACCTGTAAGTTTTCAAAATCAATACGATATTCAAAGCACCTTATTCAAGGTGCTTTTTTAGTTTCTAAAGGTTTCTAAATAAGAACGGTAAGTGTTAAAATATTTGGTTTATTTATAAAGTTTATTAAATTTGATAAAACCAAATCTTTAAATTATGAACACAAAATCTTTTTTATTGTCGGGTATCACAGGTACCATTGTTAGTTTTTTACTAGGCTTTCTATTTTATGGATATCTTTTTACAGATCTTCACCCAGATGATGCAGAACCATGCATGTTATTCATTTTACTAGGGTGCTTATTTTATGCCTTTGCATTTGCTCTTATCTATAACCGATGGGCAAACATTAGAACTTTTAATTCGGGTGCCAAAGCAGGGTTCTTAATAGGTCTTCTGTGGACGCTTAGTATGAACTTTTTCATGTATTCGTCTGAATCTAACTTAGACTCTAATTTTTTATTGCTAGTTGCTATTGATGCAGTATCTGCAACCATTATGGGAGGAATGATTGCGTTAGTTATAGGAAAGATAGAAGCATAAAACTTTTAATTCCTTTATGACATTCCCATAAGAAAGCATGTATTTTTTGTGGGAATTTCATAAATTTTTATGTATATTGTATGGGTAAAACCAAATGAATGCGTATCCAAAAATTTATTGATTATTTGCTGCTAGAGAAAAAGTATTCTCCCCAAACAGTGGTGGCCTATCAAAAAGATATAGAAGCATTTCAATTATTTTTAACTCACGAGTTTACAGACACAGAAGTTTCAAAAGCCAACTACTCGCAAATTCGCTCATGGATTGTTCAACTTGTTGATCGTACGATTTCCAATCGAACGATCAATCGAAAGATATCGTCTTTAAATAGTTATTATAAATTTCTATTAAAGACCGAGTCCATTAAAGCCAACCCTTTAATGAAGCATAAAGCGTTAAAAGTGAGTAAAAAGATACAAATACCGTTTTCTGAAACTGAAATTAATTCCGTATTAAATAGTATGAATACCGATACGTTTGAAGATGTGCGAGATAAACTCATTGTAGAACTTTTTTATTCCACGGGAATACGACGTATAGAATTAGTTCAACTCCAACTCAAAGATGTTGATTTATCTCAAGGACATATAAAGGTTTTAGGAAAGCGAAATAAAGAACGAATCATTCCTTTGCTTCCATCCGTAATGGAAACCGTAGAAACCTATCTATTAGCGCGTATAAAACTAAAAACAATAATTGACCCCTCCATTCTTTTCTTAACCAAAAAAGGAGCGAAAGCCTATGAAATGTTGGTATATAGAATTATTACGGGTTACTTTGACAACATCTCATCTAAAGTAAAAAAAAGCCCACATATTCTAAGACACTCTTTTGCGACCCATTTATTAAACAATGGCGCAGATCTAAATGCCGTTAAGGAACTTTTAGGGCATTCGAGTTTAGCAGCCACACAAGTTTATACGCACAATAGTGTAGCTGAACTCAAAAAAGTATACAAAAAATCACATCCTAGGAGTTTGTCTTAGGACTTAACATAATCCTTAAAAATCTCATTATGAAAGTACACACACAATCCGTAAATTTTCATGCCGATCAAAAATTAATTAACTTTATTCAGAAGCGAATGGATAAATTAGATTTATTTTTTGATAAAATTATTAAATCAAATGTTTATTTGAAGATTGAAAATACCTCACAAAAAGAAAATAAAATATTTGAAGTACAGCTCTCTATCCCAGGAGATGTCATTGTTGTAAAGAAGGTTTCTAAAACATTTGAAGAGGGGTTAGACACGGCTTTACATTCATTAGAAAGACAGTTAAAAAAGCGAAAAGAAAAATTACGTCAATTTTCATGAAAATTTTACAAAAAATGTTTTGAAACAAGAAAAATATATATACATTTGCAGTCCGTTAGAAATAGCGGGCTTTTTTAGTGCCTAATCGTACTGAATAAAAGCCGATGTAGCTCAGCTGGCTAGAGCAGCTGATTTGTAATCAGCAGGTCGTGGGTTCGAGTCCCTCCATCGGCTCAAGTTCTTTAAAAGAGTGAAATATTATTTAAATTGAGGGGAGATACTCAAGCGGCCAACGAGGGCAGACTGTAAATCTGCTGACTACGTC
>JABAZA010000097.1 GCA_018608725.1 Flavobacteriaceae bacterium | reverse complement strand
AACGATTCACAAAGACTTTTTGGTCTTTTTCAACTTTGAATTGATGCCCTGCTATCTCTACAATTGCGTACATAGCGTAACGTTTTTATTAAATTAGTTTAAATTAAACACACTACACCTAAAAGTATAGCGGCTGCAAATATAATTCTATTATCTTAATCTGCAAATAATTTTCAGCTTATCCTCCAAATTACTTAGTTTAAAATTTAACTTTAAAAAAAAATGTTATTTTTGATGGCATAAAATGTAACAAAATAAGAACTCAAACGTCTTATTTATTAATTATTAATTAAAAACTAACTCATGAAAAAATGCTTATGTTCTTTAGCTACTTTGCTTATGATGACCTTGACGATCTCAGCACAAGAAGTTAAATTTGAAGAGTACGATTTAAGTAACGGAATGCATGTTATTTTGCATCAAGACAATACCGCTCCTGTTGTGACAACCTCTGTCATGTACCATGTTGGTGCAAAAGACGAAAATCCAGAACGCACTGGATTTGCACACTTTTTTGAACACTTATTATTTGAAGGAACTAAAAATATCCCTAAAGGAGAATGGTTTACAATTGTAACTTCCAATGGAGGAAGCAACAATGCCAACACTACCGATGATCGAACTTATTACTATGAAGTATTTCCTTCAAACAATGTAGAGCTAGGACTGTGGATGGAATCGGAACGTTTACTACACCCTGTCATTAATCAGGATGGTGTTGACACACAAAACGAGGTTGTAAAAGAGGAAAAAAGATTAAGAGTTGACAACAGTCCTTATGGAAAATTCCTTGAAATGATTAAAGTTAACATGTTTAAAAAACACCCTTATAAAGGAACTACGATTGGAAAAATGGCGCATTTAGATGCAGCAACTCTAGAAGAGTTTCAAGCGTTTAACAAAAAGTTCTATATCCCTAACAATGCTGTTTTAGTGGTTGCTGGTGATATTGATGTTGCAGCGGTTAAAGTAATGATTGAGGATTATTTTGGACCAATCCCAAGAGGTGAAGACATCGTAAGAAACTTCCCAAAAGAAGATCCAATTACAGAACCAATGCGTGCAAAAGCATATGATCCAAACATTCAAATTCCTGCTGTAATGGCAGCTTACAGAACGCCTTCATTTAAAGACAGAGATTCTTATGTACTCAGTATGATTTCAACTTATTTGAGTGATGGAAAAACATCAAAACTTTACAAAAAAATAGTTGATGACAAAAAAATGGCACTTCAAGTAGGTGCTATTGATTTTAGCCAAGAAGACTATGGGACTTATATATTATATGGATTGCCTTTAGGAGATGTTTCATTGGACGATCTTGTTGTAGAAATGGATGAAGAAATTGCAAAACTTCAAAACGAACTCATTTCTGAGAGAGACTACCAAAAAATTCAAAATAAATTTGAAAACAACTTTGTTAGCTCAAACTCTAGTATTGAAGGAATTGCAAATTCATTGGCACGTTACTACATGCTGTATGGCGATGTAAATTTAATCAATAATGAAATTGATATTTACCGCTCGATAACTCGTGAAGAAATCAAAATGGTTGCAAACAAATATTTGAATGCAAACCAACGATTGGTATTAGAATACTTACCAGAATCCGATAAGGAATAACAACTAAAAAGATTTAAAAATGAAAACTAAATTATATATATTAATTGCCGTGTTTTTTATGTCTCTAGGAGTGAATGCTCAGATTGACCGCTCACAGCAACCAAAACCAGGGCCTGCTCCAAAGATTTCATTGGAAAAGCCACAAGAATTTGAATTAAAAAATGGTCTCAAAATATTGGTTGTCGAAAACCATAAACTGCCAAGAGTTTCTTTTAACATCGCTTTTGACAGAGAACCTGTATTGGAAGGCGAAAAAGCAGGGGTTACAGCGCTTTTGGGAGCCATGCTAGCAAACGGCACCACTACTATTTCAAAAGATGATTTTAATGAAGAAATTGACTTTTTAGGGGCACGTTTGAATATTGGTTTTGGAGGAGGTTCCGCAAATTCATTAACAAAATACAGCAATCGTATGCTAGAGTTATTAGCGGATGCAACTATGAATCCTTTACTAACTGAAGAAGAATTTCAAAAAGAAAAAGAAAAACTTATCGAAGGAATCAAATCAGATGCCAAAAGTGTCGATGCAATTGCAGGACGTGCTGGAGGGGCATTAGCCTACGGGAAACACCATCCTTATGGAGAATTTGTGACTGAAGAATCTGTGGAAGCAGTAACGCTTGCTGACGTAAAAGCATATTTCGAAAAATACTTTACACCCAACAATACCTATTTGGTAATAATTGGGGACGTCAATACAAAATCCGTAGTTAAACTTGCAAAAAAGCATTTCAAAAATTGGGAGAAAGCAGCGACTATGACTAATGAGATTGTTGAGCCGAATACAAATCCTGAAGCCTTAGAAATCAACTTTATTGACATGCCAAATGCGGTACAATCAAATATTTCTTTGACGAGTAATGTCAAATTAAAAATGAGTGATCCAGATTACCACGCAGTGCTGATTGCCAATAAAATACTAGGTGGTGGATTTAATAGTTACTTAAACATGAACCTTCGTGAAGAACATGGTTACACATACGGAGCACGATCTTCAGTTGGAACAGACAAGTACATCTCTCGTTTTAGAGCAGGAGCAGCGGTAAGAAATGCCGTGACAGACAGTGCAGTTGTTGAAACCATAAAAGAAATCAAACGCTTTCAAAACGAGCCTGTAGAAGCCGATGCCTTGGCAAACGCTAAAGCAAAGTATGTGGGTGATTTTGTATTGGCTCTTGAAAGACCAAGTACAATCGCTCAATATGCAATCAACACAAAAGTGAACGAATTACCAGAAGATTTTTATGCAACTTATTTAGAAAAAATAAACGCAGTAACTATTGAAGATGTGAACCGTGTTGCAAACCTTTATTTTACTGCAGATAAAGCCCGAATTGTGGTGGTTGGTAAAGGAAGTGAAGTGGTCGAACACCTTGAAAAAACAGGGATTCCAATCAATTACTTTGACACCTTCGCAAACCCTGTTGAAAAACCTGAATTCTCAAAACCAATTCCAGAAGGAGTTACTGCTGCAACGATACTTGAAAGCTATATTGTAGCTATTGGAGGTCTTGAAGCCGTCAATGCAGTAAACTCTGTAATGACAGCTGCAGATGTCACAATCGAAGGCATGCCATTTAAACCTACTGCAGTCATGAAAACCATGGCACCAAATATGTCATCAATGGAAATGTCTATTGAAGGAATGGGAACCGTTATGAAACAAAAATTTGATGGTTCTGAAGGGTATGCAGAACAACAAGGGATGCAACGACCAATGTCTGAAGAAGAACTTGCTGAAAAAGCAAAAGAAAAAGGTTTATTCCCAGAAACGTATTTGGATGCGAGTACTCTAACACTCGTAAGCTTAACAGCTATTGACGGAGTCGATGTTTACAAACTAAACGTTGATGAAGACTCCTATCGTTATTATGATGCTGCCACTGGGCTTTTGGTGAGAACTGAAAAATCAGAAGAAGCACAAGGTCAAACCATAACCTCTGTTCAGGATTTATCAGATTACAGAGAAGTAAATGGGGTATTATTCCCATTCGTACAGAAAATAACAGCTGGACCTCAAGTCATTGGTTTGACTGCAAGCGAAATTATCGTTAATGAGGGCGTCTCCGCAGAAGATTTTAAATAATCTAACCTTTATAAATTCTAAAAAAACCGAGGCATTAGCTTCGGTTTTTTTTTGCTTTTTTATTGGCTAAATAAATACCGCCTAAAATAAGTAAGGAAGCAAGTCCTTGATCTAATCCAAAAAGCTCTCCATCAAACAACCCCCAGAGTAGTGCTACAAGCGGCATTAAATAAGTGACAGAGGAAGCAAACACAGGACTTGAAATTTGTATTAAATTATTAAAGATGATTTTTGCCATGACAGTACCAAACACAGCCAGTATAGCGACAAATCCAATAGAAGAATATATGGATTCTTGCTCAAAAGTTTGAGCAGTGAAAAATCCAGAGAAAATTAGAACTATAAGAGCAGGAATCACAATTGCTATAAAATTCCCCGTCGCTATGGCAATCGGTTTCACTTCTTGAAGGTAATGTTTAATTATATTCACATTGAAACCATACATAACAGTTGCCAAGACCACAAAACCAGCGTATAAATAATTCTGATCAGGGTTGAGTTCCATACTGTTAAAAATAAGCATTGAAGCTCCTATAAACCCCAGAATCACCCCAAAGATTTGAGTTTTTGTAGATGCAATTTTAAAAATAGCTAACCCTATGAGCGTCGCATTTAATGGCACTAAAGCATTTAAAATAGAGACTATTCCACTATCCACTTCCGTTTCTGCAAACGCAAACAAAAAAGCTGGTAAAAACGTGCCAATAAATCCCGATAAAATCACCCATTTCCATTGAGGATTGAGAATTGTTTTAAGCGACTTATATCCAATCATAAAAATAAAAAGTGACGATATCACAGTTCGCAAACTCCCAAGCTGCAAAGGAGTTAAACCTACTAGACCCTTTTTAATAAGAATAAATGAACTTCCCCATACAATAGCTAATGTAAAAAGGTAAGCCCATTTTTTTTGTTCTTGATTCATCTACAACTTATTAATTTTTTCACAAAAATGAGCATTAAATTAGAATAACAATGAAATATTTTTAAATTTGTTTAAAACCTAAATTAAAATCCTATGAAACATTTCAAATTTGTATTAGCCTCAACATTTCTATTCGTTTTCATTTTATCTTGTAAGAACGAGCCAAAAACAGAAATTAAAACAGTTGAAATAAGTGTAGAAACAGAAAAAAACTTAGATCCTAACGCAACCTATTCCAAAGCAGAATTTAACATCAAAGGAATGACCTGTGAGATGGGGTGTGCCAAAACTATTGAAAAGAAACTTGCCCACATGGAAGGAGTTAAATCTGCAAAAGTCGATTTTAAAAACGAACTGGCAATGGTCGAATATGATGTAGCTAAGGCAAATCCAACAAGCATTACCAAAACAGTAACCTCTGTTGCGGACACCTATTCAGTAGAAAACATGAAAACTGTAGCGGAATTTTCAGGAAATAAAAAATCATGTGCTAAAGCTAAAGACTGCAAGAAAGACTGCAAAAAAGATTGCAAAAAAGATTGCAAAAAAGATTGCAAAAAAGACGGTAAGAAAGACTCTTGTAAGAACAAAACAATGGCTGATAAAAAAGCTTAACTCGACTGCATCAAAGTTTCTATTTCATCGACTTCAATAGGAATGTGTTGCATTAAATTTAAAGGTGGGCCTTCAACTTGAATGACAACATCGTCTTCGAGTCGGATGCCCATTTTTTCATCAGGGATATAAATTCCTGGTTCTACCGTAAATACCATATTTGCTGTCATAGGAGTTTTTAAAGCTCCAAAATCGTGGGTATCTAACCCCAAGTGGTGGGAGGTTCCGTGCATAAAGTATTTTTTATACGCAGGCCATTTTGGATCCTCATTTTGAACATCTGCTTTATCTATCAACCCCAAGCCCAAAAGTTCAGAAGTCATCATTTTTCCAACCTCAACATGATAGTCTTCCCAAATAGTGCCTGGAACTAATAATTTTGTCGCCTCATTCTTAACATTTAAAACAGCTTGGTAAACTGCCTTTTGGCGTGCAGTAAATCGTCCATTTACAGGGATTGTTCGTGTCATGTCACTTGAGTAGTTCGCATATTCTGCCCCTACATCCATCAGTAACATATCGCCATCCTTACAAACTTGATTATTTTCTATGTAATGCAACACACAAGCGTTGTATCCTGATCCAATGATTGGCGTGTAAGCAAATCCTTTAGATCGGTTTTTGAGAAATTCGTGTGCAAATTCCGCCTCAATTTCGTACTCCATAACACCCGGTTTTATAAAGCCCAATACTCTTCTAAAACCCTTATCTGTAATGTCACAAGCCGTTTGAATCAACGCAATTTCTTCTGGCTCTTTCACCCCACGAATCGCTTCCATAATTGGAAAATTAGGCAAAAACTCAAGAGATGGATAGGTAGATTTGATCCTTTTTAAAAAGCGATCGTCCCGTGTTTCCATTTCAACTGCTTGACGGTAATGATTATTGTTATTAAAATAAAAACTGGTGGCTTCTGCCATCAATGTTGGAAAAACCGAATCAAATTCTTTTAACCAATATACTGTTTGAATTCCGGATGTAGCGGTTGCCTGAGATTTGCTAAGCTTAGCCCCCTCCCAAACTGCAATATGATCATTTGTTTCTTTTACAAAAAGAACTTCTCTATGTTCAGTTTTAGTGGCACTTGGAAATAAAATTAAGACACTTTCTTCTTGATCCACTCCACTGAGGTAAAAAATATTTCGGTGTTGTTCAAATGGAAGTGTACTATCTGCACCTGTAGAAAAAACATCGTTGGAGTTAAACACAGCAATCGATTTAGGTTGCATTTGTTGAGCAAACTTTAATCTGTTTTTTGTAAATAATTGAGGGCTAATAGGTAGGTATTTCATGTGTCTATATTTATTCTTTATTATCGGTCACATACAACATATAATACAATCAATTAATTTTGAGTATCATTTATTGGATTTGCGAGTTAAATAATCTTACGTAATAAAATCAAATTTAGACAAAAAATTATAAAAAATACGCTCTAATTAAAATATTAAAGTCCTCTAACACAAACTGTTAATTTAAAACAATTATAAATAAAAAAATTAACACTGATGTTGTTGCCTAAAACGTTGTCGTAGATTACCTTTGCATGGTTAAAAAACAGCATCTAATTATGAGTGGATTTTTAAAGTCTTCAATCGGAAAAAAGATTGCCATGGCGCTCTCTGCATTTTTCCTTATGGTTTTTCTTTTACAGCATTTTGCCATCAATATTCTATCCATAATCAATCCAGATACTTTTAACGAAGTATCACATTTTATGGGAACGAATCCATTGGTTCAATTTGTCTTACAACCAATTCTTATTTTTGGAGTTGTCTTTCATTTTGTAATGGGATTTGTATTGGAATATAAAAACCATACATCTAGATCGGTAAGCTATGCCAAAAATAATGGTAATGCAAACTCAACGTGGATGAGTAGAAATATGATTTACAGCGGATTTGCTATTTTGGCATTCGTTGTGCTTCATTTTATTGATTTTTGGTTTCCAGAACTTAACACGAAGTATCTTATTGGAGACATGAGTGGTATGCACAACGGAGAGTTTAGATATTACCATGAATTGGTTGAGAAATTTCACAACCCCCTAAGAGTTGGTGCCTATGTTGTTGCTTTTATATTCCTCGCACTCCACCTTCTACACGGGTTCAATTCTGCATTTCAGTCGGTTGGAGCAAATAATAAATATACAAACTCACTAAAAGGCTTTGGAAAAGCATATGCAACTCTAGTTCCATTAGGGTTTATCATCATCGCCTTGTTCCATTATTTTAATAATACACACTAAAACATAGGATTATGGCTTTAGATTCAAAAATACCAGAAGGTCCTTTAGAAGATAAATGGACCAAACATAAAAACAGTATCAACCTTGTAAATCCTGCCAACAAGCGTCACATCGATGTGATTATAGTTGGAACTGGACTTGCCGGTGGATCTGCTGCTGCTACACTTGCTGAACTTGGATACAACGTGAAAGCGTTTTGTTTTCAAGATTCGCCACGTCGGGCACACTCCATTGCTGCTCAAGGCGGAATTAATGCTGCAAAAAACTATCAAGGTGATGGCGATTCTACTTACCGTTTGTTCTATGATACTGTTAAAGGTGGAGATTACCGTTCGCGTGAAGCCAACGTTCACCGTTTAGCAGAAGTCTCTACCAATATCATTGATCAATGTGTTGCTCAGGGCGTCCCATTTGCAAGAGATTATGGAGGGCTTTTAGACAACCGTTCTTTTGGAGGTGTTTTAGTTTCAAGAACATTCTATGCCAAAGGGCAAACAGGTCAACAACTCTTATTAGGAGCCTACTCTGCAATGAACCGTCAAATTGGACGTGGGAAAATAAAAATGTACAACCGTCACGAAATGTTAGACGTAGTAATTGTAGGCGGCAAAGCGCGGGGAATTATTACGCGAAACTTAGTAACTGGAGAAATTGAACGCCATTCAGGACATGCGGTAGTGCTAGGAACTGGAGGGTATGGAAATGTATTTTACCTTTCTACAAATGCAATGGGAAGTAATGTAACGGCAGCTTGGAAAGCACACAAACGTGGTGCCTATTTTGCAAACCCATGTTACACACAAATTCACCCAACTTGTATTCCTGTTTCAGGAGATCACCAATCAAAATTAACCCTAATGTCTGAATCCCTTAGGAATGATGGGCGTATATGGGTTCCAAAAAAATTAGAGGATGCTAAAGCAATCCAAAATCGTGAATTAAAGCCCACAGATCTTCCCGAAGATCAACGCGACTATTTCTTAGAAAGACGTTATCCCGCATTTGGAAACTTAGTTCCTAGAGATGTAGCTTCACGAGCGGCTAAAGAACGTTGTGATGAAGGTTTTGGTGTGAATAAAACAGGAGAAGCAGTCTTTTTGGATTTTGCCTCCGCTATCATCAGATATGGAAAAGAACAAGCACATGTCAAAGGATTAAATGAAGAAGATGATTCACTGATCCAAACGTTAGGAAAAAAAGTCGTCAAAAGCAAATACGGCAACTTATTCCAGATGTATGAGAAAATTGTAGATGAAAACCCTTACGAAACACCAATGATGATTTATCCAGCCGTACACTACACCATGGGAGGCGTATGGGTTGATTATAATTTACAAACAACTATACCGGGACTTTATGCGATTGGAGAAGCTAATTTTTCTGATCATGGTGCAAACCGTTTGGGAGCCTCAGCACTAATGCAAGGACTGGCAGATGGCTATTTTGTATTGCCCTACACTATCGGAAACTATTTATCAGACGACATTAGAACAGGTCCAATTCCAACAGACACTGTCGAATTTGAAGAAGCAGAAGCTAAAGTAACTTCAGAAATCAATCACTTTATCAATAATAAAGGAACCAAACCCGTAGATTATTTCCATAAACGTCTTGGAAAAATTATGTGGAACAAATGTGGAATGGCTCGTAATGAAAAAGAATTAAAAGAAGCTATTAAGGAAATATCTGCGCTTCGGGAGGAATTTTACAAAGAAGTTCTGGTCCCTGGAACTGCGGATGAATTTAATGAGGAATTAGCAAAAGCCGGTCGCGTGGCAGATTTCCTTGAATTAGGAGAATTATTTGCAAAAGATGCCTTAGTACGTGAAGAATCTGCTGGTGGACACTTTAGAGAAGAATACCAAACTCCAGATGGAGAAGCTCAACGAAGAAAAGAATTTCAGTTTGTGTCTGCATGGGAATATAAAGGAGAACCTAAAGATGCTGAATTGCATAAAGAAGCATTAGTTTACGAAAATATTGAAGTTAAAGAACGCTCATACAAATAAGAACAGCTATGAATTTAACATTACAAATATGGCGACAAAAAAACGCCAACACTGAAGGAAAAATTGTAGAATATCCAATTCAAGATATTTCACCCGATATGTCATTTCTTGAAATGTTGGATGTCTTAAACATGAAACTCATCAGCAATGGCGATTCGCCTGTAGCATTTGATCATGATTGTAGAGAAGGAATTTGTGGATCTTGTTCTTTATACATTAATGGGGAAGCACATGGTCCAGACCGACTCGTCACAACCTGTCAGTTGCACATGCGTAAATTTAAAGACGGTGACACCATTTTTATTGAACCCTTTAGAGCAAATGCATTCCCAGTTATTAAAGATTTAATTGTTGACCGTTCGGCATTTGATAGAATTCAACATTCTGGAGGTTTTATTTCGGTTAATACTTCTGGAAATACGCAAGACGGAAATTCAATTCCAATTCCAAAACAGGATGCAGACGAGGCGATGGATGCCGCTACTTGTATTGGCTGTGGTGCTTGTGTTGCTACATGTAAAAACTCCTCTGCAATGCTATTTGTCGGAGCTAAAGTATCACAATATGCCTTACTGCCTCAGGGGCAAGTCGAAGCCACAGAGCGTGTTCAAAACATGGTTGCTCAAATGGACTTAGAAGGCTTTGGAAACTGTACAAACACTGGTGCTTGCGAGGTAGAATGTCCAAAAGGCATTTCGTTGGAAAACATTGCACGAATGAATCGCGAATTGATTAAAGCGAGTTTGAAGTCTTAATCTTCTAAGATAAATTCTTCAATCGTATCCCAACCCGCACGAACTTCAACAGGTTCTGAAGCATAACTCACACGTTCAGGTTGGATTTTCTTTAAATAATCTCCGGAGTCATAAACTCCGTTTTGATTCGTATCGAAAATAACTCTTAAAAAATAGATGCCTGGAGTTACCTCATTAAAATCTACTGGAATAGCTTCTTGAACTAGAGACGTTTCAACCACCATTCCTTTGGAATCTGTAAGTTGAACAATCAAAGGATAAACGCCGTTACGGATCTCTATACGAACATCCCCATAAGAAGATCGTGCCTTGGTTGTTGCATTAAAAATTAAAGTATCATTTTTAGCCCCATAGAAATCTGTAAAAGCTCCCGGAAGCATTTCGATTGTGTAACTGTTTTTTTCAGTTTTATTAAAACTAAAGTCAACCGTATTCGAAAAGGAATCCAAGACCATTGTTGGTTGCTGAAATACAGAATCCTTATCCATAACCCTTACTTTGGTAGCATCCATAGAATCCAATGGAATCGTAGAACTTAACCTATAAGACTCCTTTAATTTGAGCATAGAGCCAATAGACTTAAAAACTAAGGAGTCCGATTTATAGTCTTTAATCTTTACCACCGTTGTATCGATTGTTTGTTTATGCGTAATTTCAAAAATTAAAGAATCTACTTCGAGTTTTGGACGAAACCAATAGTTGAGCGTGTCTTTATCAGTCTCTTTTGTAACGATTGAAGTATATCCTTCAGGAACGTCCGAAAGCAACCTTATTTCCATTGATTCTCCATCACCTTCATACCCAAAAACAAGCTTACTGGACGACACTTGTTTGGCTCTTCTAAATTTATAATCAATGGATTCTTTAAACATTTTTAAAACATAAGCTGTATCCGAAGGTACTGTTATATACTGTTTTCTGTATCCAATTTTATCTGTTTTGGGCTGGAAAGTATAATTCGGATTTTCTTCTTTGAGTGCTGCTAAAAGATAGGTACCCGCCTTAATATTTTCTAAATTAAAGGATGAAACACTGTCTGTGTTTGAAATGTATTTTGGTTTCTTTTTATAGAGAATAGAATCTGTAAAAGTGGAATCCACCTCGTATAACAAAACGGCAATACGCTCATCAGTTTCTTTGTTTAAAGCATCGGTAACGATTCCAGAAACAGAAAGCGAATCGATATAATCTCCCGTAGAAAATACATATTTATAGTACGGAAATAAATTTCCTTCGTTATTATCCGCAATACTTTCACCAAAGTTAAAAGCATAAGTGGTATTAACCTGAAGTGTATCCAGTATTTTAATCTTAATGTATTTACTAGCACTTCCTACTGGGGTGATGTCTGGCTCAGGATCCATCAATGGAGAAATAATGAGTTGCTTTTGTAAGTCTTTCATTTTGATGTATTCATCAAAATAAATAATGATTTCGTTTGAATCAAAATTTAGAGAAAAATTCTCAGGGATCGATTTTATAATCACTGGGGGCAATTCATCTTTTGGCCCACCAGAAGCTGTTCCTCTATTAGCACAGTGTGAAAAAATCAAACTGACAACAACTAAAAATCCTAAATTGGCGAACTTCTTAACCATTAATATTGCATTTTACGCAAAGTAACAACATATTTTAGTACTAACGAAAAATGGAATGCGT
>JABAZA010000080.1 GCA_018608725.1 Flavobacteriaceae bacterium | reverse complement strand
TAAGTAATTTTCTATTAAAAACTATAAAAAAAATAAAAAAATAAAATGTTATTGTCAGACTAAAAAGGACACCCTATATTTGTGTCTTATTATAAAATGAATTATGATTCACATTACGTTACCTGATGGAAGTATAAGGTCTTTTGAAGAAAACCTTACAGTATTAGATGTTGCTAAAGACATTAGTGAAGGGTTTGCTCGAAATGTTATTTCGGCAAAGTTCAACGACACAACTGTTGAAACTTCTACTATGCTGACCACCGATGGTAACCTTACATTATATACTTGGAAAGATGATGCTGGAAAAAAAGCATTTTGGCATTCGTCTTCTCACGTACTTGCACAAGCTCTTGAGGAATTGTTTCCAGGTGTAAAGCTCTCTATTGGACCGGCAATTGACAATGGTTTTTACTATGATGTTGATCTTGGAGATGCTGTGATTTCAGATAAAGATTTCAAACGTATTGAAGACAAAATGATTGAGATTGCGCGCGGAAAACATGACTTTTCCATCAAATCTGTTTCTAAAGCGGACGCACTTTCAAAGTATAAAAAGGAAGAAAACTCATATAAAGTAGAACTTATTGAAAACCTTACGGACGGAGAAATCACGTTTTGTGATCATTCCTCTTTTACTGACTTGTGTCGTGGTGGCCATATTCCAAATACAGGCATTATAAAAGCGGTTAAAATATTAAGTGTTGCAGGTGCATATTGGAGAGGTGATGAAAATAACACTCAATTAACCAGAGTTTATGGAATTTCTTTTCCAAAACAAAAAGAACTTACAGAGTATTTAATACTTTTAGAAGAAGCTAAAAAAAGAGATCACAGAAAGTTAGGAAAGCAATTAGAACTATTTACTTTCTCAAAAAAAGTAGGCCAAGGCTTACCACTGTGGTTGCCAAAAGGAGCGGCGTTACGATCGCGCTTAGAAGATTTTTTAAAGAAAGCACAACAAAAGGCGGGTTATGAAATGGTGATCACACCTCATATCGGTCAAAAAGAATTATATGTTACTTCAGGTCATTACGAAAAATACGGGGCTGATAGTTTTCAAAGTATTCAAACACCAAAAGATGGTGAAGAGTTTTTATTAAAACCAATGAATTGCCCTCACCATTGTGAGATTTATAACGCAAAACCTTTTAGTTACAAGGAGTTACCCAAACGATATGCCGAATTTGGAACTGTATATCGATATGAACAAAGTGGCGAATTGCATGGATTGACACGGGTTCGTGGATTTACCCAGGATGATGCGCATATTTTTTGCACACCCGATCAATTAAATGAAGAGTTTCAAAATGTTATAGACTTGGTATTGTATGTTTTTGGTTCGTTAGGATTTGAAAATTTTTCAACGCAAGTTTCTGTTCGTGATCCAGAAAATTCAGATAAGTATATTGGATCTTCAGAGGTTTGGGACAAAGCAGAACAAGCAATTATTAATGCTGCAAATGCCAAAGGGTTGAATTATATCATAGAAACTGGCGAAGCTGCTTTTTATGGACCTAAATTAGATTTTATGGTCAAAGATGCGCTTGGAAGACAGTGGCAACTCGGAACAATACAAGTAGATTATAACTTACCTGAACGTTTCGATTTAACTTACAAAGGTGCTGACAACGAGCTACATAGACCTGTAATGATTCACCGTGCACCTTTTGGAAGTATGGAACGATTTGTGGCGATATTGTTAGAACATACGGGTGGTAATTTTCCGCTCTGGTTAATGCCAGAACAAGTAATTATATTAACAATTAGCGAGAAATATGAAAAATACGCTCGAAAAGTTTTAAATTCGCTAGAAAATAACGAAATTCGCGCCCTCGTAGATAATAGAAATGAAACAATGGGTAAGAAAATTCGGGATGCAGAAATGCAAAAAGTCCCTTATATGATTATCGTTGGTGAACAGGAAGAACTCGACGGAACAATAAGTGTAAGAAAACACGGAGGAGATGATTTAGGCACGATTAATGTGGAATCGTTTACATCAATTATAAAAGAAGAAATTAAAAAAACATTAAAAGAATTTTAAGTTTAACTAAAATATAAAGCCATAGCAATACGTAGAAGAAGAGACAGAGGTCCTCTAAGAATTATTAAAGAGGATCAACACAAAATCAACAGAAAAATCACTGCACAAGAGTTAAGACTTGTTGGTGATAATGTTGAAGTTGGTGTATATAGTTTATCTCAAGCCTTAGCAATCGCTAAAGAGCAAGAGGTTGATTTGGTGGAAATTTCACCAAAAGCTGTCCCTCCTGTATGTAAAGTAATGGATTATAAAAAGTTTCTTTACGAACAAAAAAAACGTGATAAGGCTATCAAATCAAAAGCTACGAAAGTAGTGGTTAAAGAGATTCGTTTTGGACCTCAAACTGACGATCATGATTATGCTTTTAAGAAAAAACACGCCGAAAAGTTTTTAAAGGAAGGAGCAAAATTGAAGGCCTTTGTGTTTTTCAAAGGACGTTCAATCATTTATCAAGAACAAGGTCAAATTTTATTATTGCGTTTAGCGCAAGATTTAGAGGACCTAGGAAAGGTAGAACAAATGCCAAAATTAGAAGGGAAACGTATGATTATGTTCATTTCCCCAAAGAAAGTAAAATAAGCGAAGCAACTAAATAAAAGGAGAAAATGCCTAAAATGAAAACCAAGTCTAGTGCCAAGAAACGTTTTAAAGTAACGGGTACTGGAAAAATCAAAAGAAAGCATGCGTTCAAAAGCCACATTCTAACGAAGAAGTCTAAAAAACGTAAGCTTGCTCTTACTCACAGTACATTAGTACACAAGAGTGATGAAGCCAACATTAAACAACAATTACGTTTAAAGTAAACGTTGTTTAGGTTAAAATTATTTTTATAAACCATGGAGTAAGGCCGTTAAAAGTATTCAAAAAATTGAATCGCCTACTACAAAAAACATTTAAGAAATGCCAAGATCAGTAAACTCAGTGGCCAAAAGAGCCCGAAGAAAAAAAGTATTAAAACAAGCTAAAGGATACTTTGGAAGACGTAAAAACGTATGGACAATTGCAAAAAATGCAGTTGACAAAGCCATGCTTTATTCTTACAGAGATCGTAGAAATAAGAAAAGAACATTCCGTGCTTTATGGATTATGCGTATCAACGCAGGTGCCAGAGCTCATGGGTTGTCGTATTCACAATTTATTGGGAAACTAAAAACGCATAACATCGAATTAAACCGTAAGGTTTTAGCTGATTTAGCGATGAATAACCCAGAAGCTTTCAAAGCTATTGTTGACAAAGTAAATTAAGGCTCTAGCCTATTGTATCATATTCGCTTATAAAAAAGCCTCGCAATGCGAGGCTTTTTTGATTTATATAGGTTTCTAAATATTAATTTAATCTTTTTTTGATTTATAAACATGTGGATTTTCAACAATTCCTTTTTTAAATATTTTTCTCAAATTCATTCTTATAAAAGAATCAATTTTAAGAATATGATTTCTAATTTTTTGATGGGGTCTGCCTCTAAACGTAGTCACATGAAATTTATCTATTTTAGAAAGTCCAGTGGACGAAAAGTAATAATTAGAAACACAATTGCGGGAAGCATCAACCACAACAGGGCTTACCGAATGCCATGACTTGTCATGAGTTGCCATTACTATTAGACGATTAAATCGAGAGTGTAAAGTGGTTTGTTCTTGTTTTAGTCCCTTTGACCAAATTTCTAAATGCCCCCCATTTGAGTCCATCCAATTGGGAGAAACATAAAACAATAGGTTCAACACTCGCCAACGGTTCCGTTCTTTATCGTGAGAATTATCGAGATGTGGATTTAAAAATTGAGATTGTTTCATAGAAGATAATCCGCCAGCATACAAATTTTCATCAGGTTTGAGATCTTTGATTTCACAAACTTCTTTAATTAAATTTACAACACGATCGTCTTGAAATGCATAAATAAGTTCTTCTAAAATTCGTGGATATTGGTTCATTTGCACCCCTATATACTTATTTTCGCGAATGCTTTTCTTAAGAACCATCTCGTCATGTGACGGAAACTGACTGTTAATGTATTCTGTTATTTCTGGAGGTAATAAATCATCTATAAAAAAATAGCCGATTTGATTTTTAGATCCCTGGTACTGTGTTTTAATACAGTCTTTTTCTTGAATAATTCTTTTCACGATCAACTGCGCTAAATCTGTTCTATGGAGCGATGGTATTGAATTCATGTTAGAGAAATATAAGCATTAAAAATTAGGTTTTTTGTTTTTTCTTACGGGCAGCAGGAAATAATACATTGTTTAAAATGAGTCGGTAGCCCGGAGATGTAGGATGTAAATCCAATTCGGTTTTAGGGTCTCCTACTCTATGCGTATAATCTTCAGGATCGTGACCACCGTAGAACGTAAAAAATCCTTTTCCTTTGATTCCATGGATGTAACGCGCTTCTCCATTAGATTTATTTTCACCCATGACAAGTACATTTGATTTGATTTGATCTCTAGAATAGGACGTGGTTTGTCCCATAAATCCTTTCACTAGCGCTGTATGGTTTTGATTGAGCATGGTTGGAATGGGATCCCATTTCGCAGAATATTCCATAAGCGAAAAGTAATCTAACTCTTTTGGAATTTGACGTCTTTGAGTCATATCGATGCTTGAAAATTCATAGACTTTTGGGTCGCGTTCCAAAATAAAATCTTTAAAAGCAAAGGTTTTAGAATAATCCAATTGAGCCTGATAATTAGGAGTGCTGCCATCTCCGTCAAACATCGGCTCACATATATCAAGTGATTCAGCGGCCAAAGCAATATCAAAGCTATCTGTTGCACTACACATGGCAAACATAAACCCCCCACCCAATACGTATTCTCTAATTTTTTGAGCCACTGCTAATTTTTCTTTAGACACCTTATTATACCCTAAACTGCTCGCAAGTTTTTCAGCGGTTTTTTGTTGTTCAATATACCATGCTGCATTTCTGTAAGCTCTGTAGAATTTACCATATTGCCCTGTAAAATCCTCATGATGGAGGTGCAACCAGTCATAAAGTAACAAAGCATCATTCAAAACTTCAGTGTCATAAATAAGTTCGTAAGGAATTTCTGCATAGGTTAAAACCATGGTTACAGCATCATCCCAAGGTTGTTTACCACTAGGGGAATAGACTGCAATTTTAGGGGCTTTTTCAAGGATCACAGCTTCCATGTTTTTATTCGGACTGCTAATTTCTTGAAGAATAGCTTGGGTTTCGGCATCACTAATGAGTTCGTAAGATACCCCTCGGATAAGGCATTCTTTTTCGATAGAGTCTATGTATGGCAACAAAAAAGAGCCACCTCTATAATTGAGTAGCCATTTGACATTTTCTTGTTTATTTAAGGTCCAATACGTAATTCCGTAGGCTTTCAAATGATTTTTTTGACTCTCAGCATCCATTGGAATAAGAATGTAGGAGGCATGAATTTGAAAGGATAGTACTAAAAAAAGACTCAGTAATAAGTGTTTCATTCCTTAAATATAATCAAAAAAATATTTAAAAGAGTTTAATAGGGCGTATCATCATCAGAATCTCCAAATGCATCACTTGGGTCGACTCTAAAATCCTCTTGTTTAAAGGTATCATCATTGGCAGCCGCATTCATTTTTGAATGAAATTCTGTATCAAATGGCGAATCAAAATCATCGAGATTATCAAACTTCCCTAAATGTCCAATGAATTTTAAACGAATATTCTCTAACCCACCATTACGGTGTTTAGCAATGATAAATTCTGCTTGGCCTTCAGAAGGTGTGTGTTGTTCATCATCCCATTCATCAATTTTATAATATTCTGGACGGTAAATAAACGATACAATATCTGCATCCTGTTCAATCGCTCCGGATTCTCTCAGATCCGATAGCAACGGACGCTTGCTTCCACCACGAGTTTCCACAGCTCTGGATAATTGCGATAAGGCAATTACGGGAATGCTTAATTCTTTTGCGAGGGCTTTCAAGTTTCGGGAAATCATAGAGATTTCTTGTTCACGATTTCCACTTTTTTGGCTACCTCCTGCCGTCATAAGTTGTAAATAATCTACAACAATTAGTTTGATGCCATTTTGAGAGGCCAAACGGCGTGCTTTGGCTCTTAAATCAAAAATGGATAAGGAAGGTGTATCATCTATAAATAGAGGTGCTTTTTCTAGGGCTTTGACTTTTACATTTAATTGCTCCCATTCATGTTTTTCGAGACGCCCAGTACGTAATTTTTCTGAATTCAGTCCAGTTTCGGAAGAAATCAAACGAGTAATTAATTGAACGGACGACATTTCTAATGAAAAGAAGGCGACAGGAATACTTTGAGTTACTGCAATATTACGTGCCATCGACAGAGTCAGGGCCGTTTTACCCATACCAGGTCGTGCTGCTATGATAATTAAATCACTTTCTTGCCATCCAGATGTTAACTTGTCTAGTTTATCAAATCCTGAAGGGACTCCTGAAAGTCCTTCTTTATTAGAAATTTCTTCAATTTTTTTCTTGGCTTGAAATACTAAATCTTGTGCTGTTTCGGTCGATTTTTTAATATTTCCTTGGGTGACTTCATACAATCGTGATTCGGCCTTGTCTAATAAATCAAAAACATCTTTGGTTTCATCAAAGGCATCTTCTATAATTTCATTTGAAATTTTAATTAAACTACGCTGAATAAATTTTTGTAAAATGATTCGTGCATGAAACTCAATATGAGCTGATGAGGATACTTTTTGAGTTAATGAAATAAGATAGAAATCCCCTCCTATTAAATCGAGTTTTGAGTTTTTACGTAATTGGGTAGAAACTGTCAATAAATCGACAGGTTCACTATTTTCAAATAATTGAAGAATCGCTTCAAAAATATATCGATTGGCTTCTTTATAAAAAGCATCTGTACTAAGGATATCAATTACTTCGTCAACTCCTTTTTTATCAATCATCATCGCTCCAAGAACAACTTCTTCTAAGTCAGTGGCCTGTGGTGGGATTTTCCCTTTCTCCAAGCTAATGAGTGAGCTTTTATCGGTTTTGTAAACTTTTACTGGTGCTGGCTGCTTCATGTATATTTAATAATCAATTCTCTGAGAGATTTTATTTTAATCCTACTTATATATAGTAACGAAAGTACTTAAAATATAGGGATTAATTGTAGTATGTTGATGACGGATACTCAACAATTCAACTGTTTATAAGTTCAAAATATTGTTAATAAGCATTAAAAAAGTCAAGCGAAACACTTGACTTAGTTTTTATAAGATGAAGTTTTTCAACTTAATCTTGATAGACGCCCATTTGAGAGTACTTTTCCATGCGTTTATCAACCAGCTCTTTTGGTGATAAGTTTTTAAACTCCTCATACGATTTCACAATCTTGTTGGAAACTGTTGTAAATGTTTGTTGACGATCTTTGTGAGCACCACCAAGGGGTTCTTTTACAATTTCATCCACCAATTTCATTCGCTTCATATCTTTTGCTGTTAGCTTTAACGCTTCAGCTGCTTGTTCTTTATATTCCCAACTTCTCCATAAAATAGAAGAGCAAGACTCTGGTGAGATCACAGAGTACCAAGTGTTTTCTAACATTAAAACTTTGTCTCCTACTCCTATTCCGAGTGCACCTCCAGAAGCACCTTCACCAATAATGACGGTGATGATTGGAACTTTTAAACGTGTCATTTCAAGAATATTTCGAGCGATGGCTTCCCCTTGTCCGCGTTCTTCAGCTTCTAATCCAGGATAAGCACCAGGAGTGTCTATCAATGACACCACAGGAATCCCAAATTTTTCGGCAGATTTCATCAAGCGCAAAGCTTTCCGGTAGCCTTCTGGATTGGCCATTCCAAAGTTTCTATACTGACGCATTTTAGTATTATATCCTTTTTGTTGACCAATAAACATAAAACTTTGATCTCCAATTTTCCCCAATCCGCCAATCATAGCTTTATCGTCCTTAAAGCTACGATCCCCGTGAAGCTCCAAAAATGAATCTCCACAAATAGCGTTAATATAATCTAAGGTATAGGGTCTGTCAGGATGTCTCGACAACTGAACGCGCTGCCAAGGAGTTAAGTTTTTATAAATATCTTTTTTGGCGATTGCTAGTTTCTTTTGAATCTGAATACAAGTTTCAGTGACATCTACATCACTTTCCTCTCCAATAATTTGACATTTTTGTAATTGATCTTCTAGTTCCTTTATAGGCAACTCAAATTCTAAATATTCCATAGAAATTCAAGATTAGTTTTTTAGTTAGTATGCAAATATAAAACTTTAATAGATTTCAAAGGTTAGATTTTAGGTTTATTGATGTTTTTAAACACGGCATTAAGAAGTACAGTAGATATTATAAGGCCGGCACCGAGGTAAAATAACGGTTGCATGGTTTCTGTTTGTGGAAATATTATAACTGCCAGCAAAATTCCATAAATAGGCTCTAGATTATAGGTCAGTACCAAAGTATAAGGAGTAATGTGTTTCATCACATGAATGGAAGCTATAAAAGCATAGGCAGTACAGATGGATGCTAATATAATGAGATAGGTCCAATCCGAAGCTGTTAGCTGAAAATATGAGGTGTCAAATCCTTCTGTTAATGCAATAAAAATTGATGTAAACAAAACTCCACTTACAAATTCATAAAATGAAATAACACTGGCTTTATAGTTTTTTACAAATTGACCATTGAGAACCGCAAAAAGGGTTGCAAATAACGCAGATGAAATTCCGAGTGCAATTCCTAAAAGATAGTGTAACTCGGTTTGTGTAATTATAACAACTCCAGCTATGACAATAACTCCAAATATAATTTCATAGCCAATGATTTTGCGTTTGTAAAACAGGGGTTCAATTAAGGATGCAAAAAAAGCACCCGTAGAAAACATTGCTAAAGTGATAGAAATATTAGATGCTTTGATGGCGGCAAAAAAAGTAATCCAATGCAAGGCAATAAGAACCCCCGCAATTGAAAATCTGAGGACTGCTTTTAGGGGTACTTTAAGCGACCTCTTTTTAAACTTGATAAACAGAAGCATTAGGACTCCAGCAATGGACATCCGAAACCAAACTAAAGGAATGGCATCGATTGAAATTAATTCCCCTAAAATAGCAGTAAATCCAGCTATGAGTACCAAAAAATGAAGGTGCAGATAATTTTTGAGTTTATCGTTTTGCATTGTATAGGAGGTAAATTGCTAAACTTCCAAATAAGATATTTGGAAACCAAACGGCCAATAACGGAGAAAAATCAGATTGCTCTGCCATTACTCCAAAAACTTTATCAAAAAACACGTAAATCATAGCAATTACAACTCCAAAAGCTAAATTAACGCCCATCCCACCACGACGCTTTACAGAAGATACAGCTACCGCAATAATTGTAAGTATAAAGACCGATACGGGCAAACTCCATTTTTTATATTGCACGACTTTGTAGCGATTAATATTAGAAGACCCGCGTTCTTGTTCACGAGCAATAAAGGTCATTAACTCGCCATAGGTTAAGGTTTCTGCGACATACATTGGAGGGGTTAAATCCTGTAAATCGAAACTAAAAATAGTGTCTTTTTTTCGACTGTATTCAAGCTGATCGTCATTCTCGCCTATGGTTCGTAAATTGTAATTTGTCAATTGATAGGAACTGTCTTTTTCGACGTATCGAATTACAGAGGCATGAATTTTATAGGCCAACTTATTGCCTTCAAAGTGTTCGAGAGTGAAGTTATTGCCACGCTTTGCTTTGGTATCAAAATTACTGACATAAATGTAATCGTTATCATTGATTTGTCGGTAAATATGTTGGGTTTCAACAACTTTATTGTTGCTTAAATATTTATAAGTAAATTCATTAAAGCCTTTACTAGCTATAGGTGCCCAATACATTCCTAGCATCAATGCAAGAAAGGCAACTATTGAAGCTCCTATTAAATAAGGGCGTAAAAATCGTGCAAAAGAGACTCCTGAACTTAAAAAAGCTACAATTTCTGTATTGTTTGCGAGTTTAGAGGTAAACCAAATGACTGATAGAAATAAAAATAATGGAAACAAAAGGGTTGCAAAATAAATTGTGAAATCGAAATAATAAGATGCAACCTCCTCAAAAGGAACTTCATTTTCTAAAATACGATCAATTTTTTCAGCAAGGTTGACGGTAATCCCAATAGGAATAAACAGCAATAACATCATAAAAAATGTAAATAAATACCGCTTTAATATATACCAATCTAGAATTTTCATACGCCTATAAACGATTATCCATTTGTTTGACCATCATTGTTTTCCAAGTTCCAAAATCACCTGCTATAATATGTTTTCGCGCTTCACGAGTAAGCCATAAATAGAAGCCTAAGTTATGAATTGTAGCGATTTGTTTTCCTAATAATTCGTTAACAGTGAATAAATGTTTTAAATAGGCTTTAGAATACTCTGTATCTACAAATGTAATTCCCATAGGATCAATCGGCGAAAAATCATCTTTCCATTTTAGATTTTTAATATTTATAGAGCCATGAGCTGTAAACAACATTCCATTTCTAGCATTACGTGTTGGCATGACACAATCAAACATATCGACTCCTAAAGCGATGTTTTCTAAGATATTAATTGGGGTTCCTACCCCCATTAGGTAACGTGGTTTATATTCTGGAAGAATTTCACAAACAACATCCGTCATTGCATACATTTCTTCGGCAGGCTCTCCCACGGAAAGTCCACCAATAGCATTTCCAACTGCGCCAGAATTTGCAATATATTCCGCAGACTGACGTCTTAAATCTTTATAAGTACTTCCTTGAACAATTGGAAAAAATGCTTGATTAAAATCATATTTGAGAGGTGTTTTCTCAAGGTGATTTATACAGCGATCCAACCAACGATGTGTCATATGCATGGATCGTTTTGCATAATTATAATCACAAGGATAAGGAGTACATTCGTCAAAAGCCATGATGATATCCGCTCCTATACTGCGCTGAATTTCCATCACATTTTCTGGAGTAAATGTATGCATACTGCCATCAATATGGCTTTTAAATTTAACGCCTTCTTCTTTAATTTTTCGATTGGCAGAAAGTGAATATACTTGATACCCTCCAGAATCCGTTAGAATATTACGATCCCAATTCATGAATTTGTGAAGCCCTCCCGCTTTTTCTAAAATATCAATTTGAGGACGCAGAAATAAATGGTAAGTATTTGCTAAAATGACATCGGGATTGATGTCATTTTTGAGTTCTCGTTGATGCACTCCTTTCACAGTTCCTACAGTACCTACAGGCATAAAAATAGGGGTTTCAATGACTCCATGATCTGTTGTGATCGTTGCTGCACGCGCCTTTGTATTCGGGTCTTTTTTTAGTAAATCAAATTTCAAACTCTTAAATTACATAGTTAATAGTCATTTTTCAGAACATAAAAACTGTTTTTATATCCCAAATACAAAATTTCTGTACGCTCTTATTTTTTGGACCGTGGGGTGTAGTTGATCAGATACTCCCCTTTTGGAGCGCCATCATCAAACGAACTTCCTTTTAGAAGAATGCGCGTTTTTTCGCGAGCGTCTTGATTACTCCAACCCTCATATTCTATTCTATATATGGCAGAAAATAATTGTGCACGTCCTACACCATGATAGCAATGAAGCAGTACAGGATAATTAGAAGGATCGTCCATAATATGAAGGAATTTATCGACCGTTTCTTGCGTGGGTACTTGATCTGTTCCTAAATTAAAATAGGTTACCCCCTCTAGCTTTTCAACTGCTTCTTTTTCGGCAGTGAGTTCTTGAGGGATTTCAGGATTATTTACCTTGTCAGTAGTATGAGGAAAACGTAAATCAATGACACTGTTAATCTGATAATCTTGTATATATGAGGCTATTTTTTCAGGTGGAATAACTCCTGATTTATAAACCTTGTTTTCTGAAATTTCTTTAAAATTATAGTTGAAGTGAACATCATATACATATTTTGAAACACCTATTACAATAACACTTAAAATAAAGAGGCCTAATTTTTTTTTCATCGCAATTAAATTTTAACTATAAATTTCTATCAATAATTCTATCAAAATAATCTTTTAAAAATGCTTTACAAG
>JABAZA010000078.1 GCA_018608725.1 Flavobacteriaceae bacterium | reverse complement strand
CCTGCCAACGAACCTGGAAGCTCAATCATGCCAGGGAAAGTAAATCCTACCCAATGCGAAGCACTCACCATGGTTTGTGCACAAGTGTTGGGCAACGATGTTGCTATTTCTGTTGGAGGGACGCAAGGACATTATGAATTGAATGTGTTTAAACCGATGATGGCCGCGAACTTCTTGCAATCTGCACAACTCTTAGGCGATGCCGCACTTAGTTTTGAAGCTCACTGTGCGTCTGGAATTGAGCCCAACCACGATGTGATTGAAAAATTATTAAACAATTCCTTGATGTTAATCACCGCTTTAAACACCAAAATTGGATATTACAAAGCGGCTGAAATCGCAAACACAGCCCATAAAAATGGAACAACGCTCAGAGAAGAAGCCATCAACCTTGGATATGTCACTGCCGAAAATTACGATGCTTGGGTAAAACCCGAAAACATGGTTGGAAGTCTAAAGTAACTCTATGAGCCTCCTTTTTACGCACATCAAAGAATTACTTCAGACCCGCCCAAAATCGGAAGTTAAGGTCATGGGAGATGCTATGAAGGTGTTACCGCATATCAAAAATGCGTTTTTAAGAGTTCAAGGTGATACCATTTTGGATTTTGGACCCATGGCAGATTTGGTCATTCAAGAAACAGATGAAGTAATCGATGTGACTGGAAGAATCATACTCCCTACTTGGTGCGACAGCCATTCACATACAGTCTATGCAGGCGACCGTTCACAAGAATTTGTTGACCGACTGAATGGGTTAAGCTACGAAGACATTGCCGCAAAAGGAGGTGGTATTTTGAACTCCGCTCAAACCTTACAAAACACAACTGAAGACGCCCTTTTTGAACAATCGATGGAGCGTGTTAACGCACTCGTACAACTCGGCACTGGTGCTTTGGAAATAAAATCTGGATATGGTCTCAATTCCGAAGCGGAACTTAAAATGCTTCGTGTGATTAAAACCATTAAAAAGAACGCACCCTTAAAAATAAAAGCAACCTTTTTGGGAGCACATGCAGTTCCAAAACTATTTAAATCCGACAAACAAGCCTATATCGATCTGATTATTAACACCATGCTTCCAGAAATAGCCCGTCAAAAATTAGCGGATTTTGTGGATGTATTTTGTGAAAAAGGCTATTTTTCTGTGGACGATACCGAACAAATTCTGAAAGCCGCTGCACAGTATGGACTGGTTCCAAAAATACATGTGAATCAATTTAATGCGTTTGGAGGGGTCAAATTAGGTGTTCAGTACAAAGCCTTATCGGTCGATCACTTGGAAATTTTGGATCAAGAAGATATTGAAGTTTTAAAACACTCAGATACAATTCCTGTGGCACTGCCTGGATGTTCCTTTTTCTTAGGAATTCCTTATACTCCTGCTCGGAAATTAATTGATGCAGGCATGGCAGTTGCGATTGCCTCGGACTATAATCCCGGATCAGCTCCAAGTGGGAATATGAATTTTATAGTCAGTCTTGCATGTATCAAAATGAACATGACCCCAGAAGAAGCCATTAATGCTGCCACGCTAAACGGCGCCTATGCAATGGATATATCAGAACAATATGGAAGTATTGCAACCGCTAAAAAAGCAAATCTTATCATCACAAAAAAGATGACCTCTTACCGTCAAATTCCTTACCATTTTGGAAACAACCCCATACATCAGGTCATGATTAATGGGGCATTTGTAAAATAACGTTTTCTATTTCAAAGTGAATGTGGACGAAGCGACCAACGTTTGTTGATCAAATACATTGACTGTATAAACTCCTTTTTCATAATCTCCTTCTTCGGCAGAAACAAAATCACAAACATCTAACAATTCGTTATCGTACGTAAAAGCACTCACATAGCTGTATTTTAAAATTGTGTCTTCAAACTGAACAGGAGTATTAGATCCAATTACATTAAGGTTCGGATCAATTACTTGAACTAAATAGTTTTTGTCACCAGACGCAGTTAACACATTTGATGGGACTGAATAACAGATTCTTAAATTATCAACTCTTGAAGCCCGTGTTGTTGGTACTAACTTTCCAGATCTTCTTTGGATCACCCCATACGCATTTAAACGTTCTACAGTTAGTTTTTTAGCAGCCTCCACAGATTCGGATAAACGTTGGTTTTGTGCTTCTAACTTTGTATTGGATGCCACTTGAGTGGACAACTGAACTTGCGTACTGTCTAAAGAAGTTTCTAATAATGTATTTTGAAATTTAAGCGTCGCATTTTCTTCTAATAATACTTCCATTTCAGATTCCATTTCAAAATACTTTCTCTTGTATTTGAGCAATGCAGATACTGTTAATTTTGAAGTTTTAAGTTCTTTCATTAGTGAATCTAAACGTGTTTGTGCTTCGATAAGTTTTTCATTTGCCACTTCATTATCGGCGTTTGCTTCGCTATACAAAGACGTCATGTTTTCTAAATTTTTGAGAACTTCTATTTTTTCATTTTCTAGAAGTAATGCAGTAGCTTCACTGTCTTGGTACATTTTAAAGCTATAAATTAAAGTCCCGACAAGCAATAACGCCAGAATAATAATTGGTGTTTTTGAGGTTTTGTTTGAAGATGTAGTATTCATGATAATATAATTAGGATTAAAATAAAGCGTTTTTAAAACAATAAAAAATTGTAATTTTAAAGTCCAGCAAATGTATTATAAAAAATGAAGAATCTTCAAATAATTAACAGCGAAACGTTAAAACGTATTACAAGCAAAAGATCAGGAGAAACTAAATTTTTTGAGCATACTAACTATCTATCCAATCTGAACGATTTGCCTTCGATGCTTGGAGATTCTGAAGTGAAATTTGTGCTTTTTGGAATTAAAGAAGATATTGGAGTGTTGGCAAATCATGGACAAGCTGGTGCAAAAAACAGTTGGGAAATCGCTTTGAAATCACTTTTAAACCTTCAAAGTAATCCTTTCACAAACCCATCAAACGTACTAATATTGGGGCATTTAGAGTTTTCAGACGAATACGTGGCATTGTCTGAGGTTAAACCAGATCAACTCCAAAGCGCTCAACGAAGTTGTGTAGAGAACATTGACCAATGCGTAGCTGAATTGGTCTGTACAATTGTGAAGGCAGGAAAGGTACCGATACTCATTGGAGGAGGACATAACAATGCGTATGGCGCAATAAAAGGAAGTACACTCGCTTTAGATTCTAAAATAAATGCTATCAATTTTGATGCCCATACCGATTTACGAGCTCTCGAAGGGCGTCACAGTGGAAATGGGTTTAGCTATGCCATTCACGATGGATATTTAGACCGTTATTATATTTTTGGAATGCATGAAAATTACACTTCTAAAGAAATTTTAAACTATATAGAAGCCTCAAAATCTAACATAAAATTCAGCACTTTTGAGGATCTTATCATTCGCAAACAAACGACTTTTAAGAAAGCCTCTAAAGATGCAATGAGGTTTATTTCAAGTTCAAAATTTGGTATTGAAATTGATTGTGATGCCATTCAAAACATTCCTAGTAGTGCCCAAACTCCAAGTGGATTTTCAGTCAATCAAACACGTCGATTTATACATTATTTTGGAAGTCATCCAAATGCTACTTACTTACATATCTGTGAAGCTGCAGCTACAGGAATTGAAAGTGCAAACTCACAAACTGGAAAGCTCCTCTCCTATCTGATTACAGATTTTATGAACGCTCGAAACGGTTCTTAGATTAATCTCCTTTTCTAAACCCATAAAATAACTGACCAAAAAACCCAGAAGGCATCTTTTGGTCGTCATTGTAACCTAATACAAGATTTTTATCGGGAGTAGGAACATAATTGGTTTTAAAAATATAATCCCACAAACTGAGACTAATTGCAAAATTAGCACCCGTTTTAAAGTTTTCGGGTAAAACCTGTGCATGGTGGTATAAATGCATCACAGGATTGTTAAACACATATTTAAAAGGTCCGTAATTTAGTTTGATATTTGCATGGTTCAGGTGTCCGATTGATATGGCAATAAAATGAACAATGAATGCTTGTTCGGGCTCAAAACCACCCAACAACATCAGTGCAATCACTTTGAAAGGCTTATAAAATATATTTTCCATCCAGTGGTAGCGTAAATGTGCTGCAAAGCCCATTTCTTTTACAGAGTGGTGTACTTTATGAAACTTCCATAAAGCCGGAAAACGGTGTAAAATTATATGCGTCAACCACTGTACAAAATCTAGAACCACAAAGAAAATCAATAATTGAAGTAGCGGAGAAAATTTTGACAAATCGACCAAGGCAATTGCATTTGGACTAATCTTAAATTCCTCAACCGCAATTTTGGAGATAATTTTATACACTCCACTAATAAACATACTAAAAATAAAAAAGTTGAAAAACATATAAAACCCATCAAGAAAAAAATCTTTTCTAAAAACAGATTGTTCTTTGCGCCAAGGAAATAACATTTCAATTCCCCATACTAGTAATGAGATCACAATCAATCCCCAAAAATAATTTCGTGTCCAAGGCACCTCAAAACAAATGGATTTCCAAGTCCATTGCACAGTTCCTAAAAAGGCGTTTAAAAATAATTCTAAATACTCCATTTAATATGCTAGTAACGCAATTAATTCATTCTCAAAAGTTCGCTTTGCAAGATACTGCTGTTCTAGCGAACTTGCAAATGGAATGGGGGTTTCGAGACTTGCCACACGTTTCACAGGGGCATCTAAAAATTCAAAGGCTTGTTCCATCAATTGAGATGAGATATCTGAAGCCATACTTCCAAACAAGGAATCCTCTTGTAAAATAATCGCTTTATTGGTCTTTTTGACAGAGGTCAAAATCGAATCAAAATCCAAGGGTTGCAAGCTTCTTAAATCAATTAAATCTGCGGATATATGCGGATGTTTCTCTAAAGTCTCCAAGGCCCAATGCACCGCTGCACCGTAGGCAATTATGGTAACCTCTGACCCTTCTCTAAGAAGCGATGCCACACCAAATGGAAGGGTAAAGTAATCCGTAGGAACCTCCTGTCTTACACTTCGATACAGGGCTTTATGCTCAAAAAACAAAACTGGATTTGGATCGTTTATAGCGGTTGCTAACAATCCTTTTGCATCGTAAGGAAATGCGGGATAGACCACTTTTAGACCCGGCGTTTTGGTAAACCAAGCTTCGTTTGTTTGGGAATGAAAAGGTCCTGCAGCCACGCCAGCACCACAGGGCATACGGAGAACAATATCGGCTGCTTGCCCCCATCGGTAATGGGATTTTGCTAAATAATTGACCACTGGATTAAATCCTGAGCTTACAAAATCTGCAAATTGCATTTCAACGACTGATTTAATCCCTGCAATAGACAATCCCATAGCAGCTTCTACAATCGCAGATTCGCATATAGGAGTATTTCGAACTCGTGCTTTTCCAAACAGTTCGACAAAATTTTCTGTGATTTTAAAAACGCCTCCGTATTCAGCAATATCTTGGCCCATAATGACCAAGTCTGGATGCACTTCCATAGACTGACGAAGCCCTTCTGAAACCGCATCGATAAGTCGTTTTGTTTCTAGATTAGAAGTCGGCTCAATAGCTTTATATTCAAAAGATTTGTAAACGTCTGCGAGTTCGGTTTCCAAGTCTGGAATAATTTCAGGTTGATCAAAAGCAATTTGCAATCCCTCTTGAATATCTGTTGTATAGGCCGCTTTAAAATCCTCTATTTCGGCGGATGTAATCTTATTTTCTTGAAGAAGATAGGTCTCAAAATTTGATATGGGATCTTTTAGAGCCCAAGTATCCAACAACTCTTGAGCCACGTATTTTGTGCCACTCGCTTCTTCATGACCTCGCATTCGGAATGTTTTAAACTCAATTAAAACAGGACGTGGATTTTTTCGAACACTTTTGGCGATGGCATCTACTTTAGAAAACACTTCCATTACATTATTTCCTTCAATCACATGAGACTCCATTCCATAGCCCACACCACGGTCGGCAATTGACTCGCAATTATATTGTTCATTTGTCGGCGTAGAAAGTCCATAGCCGTTATTTTCGATGCAAAATAAAACAGGTAAATTCCAAACAGAAGCCACATTCAGAGCTTCGTGAAAATCGCCTTCACTGGTTCCTCCATCTCCTGAAAACACAGCGGTTAATTTGGATTCATTTTTTAGTATGTGAGAAAGTGCAATTCCATCTGCAACCCCAAGTTGAGGGCCCAAATGCGAAATCATTCCAATGATTTTATAATCTTGAGTTCCAAAGTGAAACGAACGGTCTCGACCTTTTGTAAATCCATTGGCCTTCCCTTGCCATTGACAAAACAAACGGTGTAAAGGAATTTCTCGTGTGGTAAACACCCCTAAGTTCCGATGCATAGGAAGTATGTATTCATCGCTATTTAGCGCCATTGTAACGCCCACAGAAATTGCTTCCTGCCCAATTCCAGAGAACCATTTTGAGATTTTTCCTTGTCTGAGTAAAATCAGCATTTTCTCCTCAATAAGTCTGGATTTCAACATATTGAAATATAAAGACTGCTGAGTTTTTAAACTGATTCCTTTAAAATCGAACTGAAAAAATGGTTTCAAATCTAGTTAGTTTGTCGTTCAAAAATAGGAAAATATTAATTAGAATCGTTTAACTTTAAAAATTGCTTTTCTAAAACTTTTGAATTGTTATCTTTGTTATACACATGATTAAATAAAAGCGATGAATAAAATTCCAAGTGTCAATCTTTTAGACTTTATATCAAACGACCCTATTCTCAAACAAAAATTTGTTGATGAAATTGGCAAAGCTTATGAAACCATTGGTTTTGTAGCACTTAAAGGTCATTTTTTGGATGATACTTTAGTGGATAGATTGTATTCTGAAATAAAGAAATTTTTTGATTTACCAACGGCTCAAAAACAAAGCTATGAGGTTCCAGGAATTGGTGGGCAACGTGGGTACGTATCCTTTGGTAAAGAAAGTGCCAAAGGAAGAAAAGAAGGCGATTTAAAGGAGTTTTGGCATTTTGGACAATATGTGCAAGACAATCCAGAACTTGAAGCAGAATATCATAAAAACATAGAAGTTCGTGAACTGGCGGAATTTAATAAAGTTGGAAAAGAAGCCTACAAAATGTTGGAAAAAACAGCGACTTATGTTTTAAGAGCTCTGTCTCTTCATTTAGGGTTGGATGAATTTTATTTTGACCCCTATGTGCACAACGGAAATAGTATTTTACGTCCTATTCATTACCCACCTATAAAAGAAGAACCAAAAAATGCCGAACGTGCAGCAGCCCATGGCGATATCAACCTCATTACTTTATTAATGGGGGCTCAAGGCAAAGGACTGCAGGTTCAAAACCTAGAGGGCGAATGGATTGATGCCATTGCAAACCCCGATGAATTAATGATAAATGTGGGCGATATGTTGTCGCGGCATACCAATAATAAGTTAAAATCAACCATCCACCGCGTGGTCAACCCACCGCGTGAAATGTGGGGAACCTCTCGCTATTCTATTCCATTTTTCTTACACCCGATCAGTGCTATGAAACTAGATGTTTTGGAGAATTGTATAGATGCTGAGCACCCAAAACAATTTGAAGACATCACGGCAGGTGAATATCTAGACCAGCGGATTAGAGAATTGGGATTAGCTAAGAAATAATGGATTTAAAAGAGCAACTTAAAAATTTATTTCCAGAACATACAGAAAGTCCTGAAACACCGTCTGAAGTGACGGACTCCTCTCTTTGGATGCAGGACGCTCCTATTATCTGTAAATACGAAAAACGAAAAGGAAAACCCATCACCATTATTGAAGGCTACACAGGAGCGGATAAGGATTTTAAAAGTCTTGCCAAAGATCTCAAAAAGAAATTTAGTGTGGGCGGAAGTTTTAAAAACGACACCATTATTATTCAAGGTGATTACAGAGATAAAATCATGGCGTTTTTAAAAGAACTCGGATTTCAAGTCAAACGTGTTGGCGGTTAATATTAAAATTATAAAATGTCTATAAAAAACTCTGAACTCATCCTCAACCCTGATGGGAGTATATACCATCTTCATTTGAAACCATCGGATGTGGCAAATACTATCATTTTTGTAGGGGATCAAGAACGTGTTGGTGAGGTCACAAAATATTTTGATTCGATTGATTTTGAGGTACAAAATCGCGAATTCAAAACGCAAACAGGAACTTATAAAGGCACACGTCTTTCTGTAATTTCTACAGGCATTGGCTCTGACAATATTGATATTGTTCTGAATGAACTAGATGCTTTATTTAATATTGACTTTGAGACGCGTGAAATTAAAGCGAATAAAACTAGTTTGTCAATTGTACGCATCGGAACATCAGGAGCATTGCAACCTGATATTGATGTTGATAGCTTTGTATTGAGTGGCTTTGCTATGGATATTAATGGGATGTTACAATCCTATAAAATTGACGCAATCAAACATCCAAGTATCGAGGCTGCTTTTGTGAAACATACCCAATGGAGTCCACAAAAACCTTATCCTGTCATCATTCAAAATTCGAGCCGCTTAGAAGCTCAGTTAAAAAGCGAACAAACCCTTACGGGATTGACAGCGACTTGTGGTGGGTTCTACGGACCTCAAGGACGTGTGTTGCGTTTAGAGTTACAAGATGACAGTCTGAATCACAAGATGGATAGTTTTGAGTTCAACGGCTTAAGAGTGACCAATTTTGAAATGGAAACGTCTGCCATTTATGGCTTGGCAAAATTATTAGGGCATGATGCCTGTTCTATGAATGCTATTTTAGCCAACAGAGCTTTGGGAACTTTTAGCAAAGACCCACAAGCCACGATTGATCAATTAATAATCTATACGTTGAATAAACTTGTTTCTTAGATGAAAGATGTAAGGATTGGTGGAGTTCCGGAACACTTCAATTATGCTTGGTACTTAGCCTTAAAACAAGGGTATTTTAAGTCTCATAACATCAATGTTCGTTGGAAGGATTATTTTGGTGGAACCGGTCAAATGACCAAAGCACTGCGTGATGATGAAATTGACATCGCTGTGATTCTAACAGAAGGAATTATAAAGGACATCACAGAAGGCAGTCCCTGTAAAATTGTGCAAGTTTTTGTGGACTCTCCCTTAATTTGGGGAATTCATGTGGCAGAAAAATCCGCATTTAAACAACTAAGTGACCTCAAAGGTCAACGTGCAGCTATCAGTCGGTTTGGTTCTGGATCTCATCTAATGGCGTATGTGAATGCAATGGAACTCGGTTGGGATACAAGAAGCGATTTAGAGTTTGAAGTTGTGAAAGATTTGGACGGTGCTGTGGAAGCACTTACAAATGAGGAAGCTGATTATTTTATGTGGGAAAAATTTACAACCAAGCCTTTAGTCGATCAACAAACGTTCAGGCGTTTGGGCGATTGTCCTACCCCCTGGCCTTGCTTTGTCATTGCAGTGCGTGATGAATTTATAACCAATGAAAAAGAAACGCTTCAAGTTATTTTAGAAGTCATCAACTCCATTACAGAAACGTTCAAAGAAATTCCTGAAATCGATGCCATTATTTCTGAGCGCTATCAGCAAAAAAATGAAGATGTAAAAAATTGGTTGGCACTTACAGAGTGGTCACAAGAAAACATCTCTCCTTCAACAGTAGAAACAGTTCAGAATCAACTGATGCAATTAGATATCATTTCCGAAAAATTACCCTACAATGAATTGGTTGCTAATTTAGAAGATTAACCCCACTGAACAGGCACTTTTCCCAATGACTCCAGCACTTCATTTGTTTTACTAAAATGTTTATTTCCGAACCAATACCCACGATTGGCACTCAAAGGAGAGGGATGCCCTGTTTGTAAAACAGTATGTTTTTCGGTATCGATAAATCGGAGTTTGTTTTTGGCATAACTTCCCCATAACAAAAACACTAAATTCGAGTGTTCTTTAGAGAGTGTTTTAATCACAGCGTTTGTAAATTTCTCCCAGCCCTGTTTTTGATGGCTTCCAGCCTGATTTGCACGGACACTGAGAGTCGCATTTAACAACAACACCCCTTGAGATGCCCAAGAACTTAAATCACCACTCGAGGGATAAGGCAGTTTTATGTCAGTTTCTAATTCTTTGAAAATATTTTTTAAAGACGGTGGATGTGGCATACCTTCATTTACAGAAAAACACAATCCGTTGGCTTGCCCTTCGCCATGGTAAGGATCCTGACCAATAATGACAACCTTAACTGCTTCAAACGTACAGCTTTCAAATGCATTAAAAATCTGATTAAAGGGTGGATAACAAGGATGTAAACCATATTCGGCACGTACAAAAACGTCTAAATTCTCAAAATAGGGCTTCTTAAATTCAGGTTCAAGATAGGAATGCCAGGCACCGTTGAGTTGTAACATATAAAATAACTTAATATTTAAGGCTCAAGGGACAAATTTAAGCTATATATTTTAAACATTAATACCTACATTTGTGAGGACTTATGCACGAACGCTATGATTAACATTTCCAAGAAAACATTACAGGATTTAGAATTTGAATCCGTAATTCAACAAGTGGCGGCTCACAATGTCACTAGCTTGGGTAAAACGGAAGTTCTTGCAACCTTACCCTTTTCAAAAAGAGACCAGGTCATTGATGCGCTACGACTCACCAATGAATTTGTGTCGTCATTTGAAAACGAAAATCGCATTCCTAACCATGGGTTTGATGCGATCACTTCAGAGTTAAAATTGATTCAGATTGAGAATAATTATTTAGAAATCGATGGATTTCGAAAAATAGCAAGCCTTTGTGTAACCACAAACATCTTATTAAAATTCTTTAAAAAATTTCATGAATACTATCCGCTTTTACACAGGGTTTCATTACAACTAGAAGCTAATAAAGAAATTCCAGAAGCGATTCATAGTGTGGTTGATAAATTTGGTGAAATTCGTAACGATGCTTCTGATACTTTGTACGGTTTACGCAAATCGATTCAAGCGGTTCGCACAAAGATTAATACCAGTTTCAATTCGGCTTTAAGCATGTACAACAGTGCTGAATATTTAGATGATATTCGTGAAACAGTGATGGAAAACCGCCGTGTATTGGCCGTAAAAGCCATGTACCGCCGTAAGGTTAAAGGGAGTATTATGGGAGCCAGTAAGACGGGCAGTATTGTCTATATTGAACCTGATGCAACCCATCAACACCAACGCGATCTTAATAATTTAGAGTTTGAAGAAACGGAAGAAATCAAACGAATTTTACTGGAACTTACAAGCTTTATAAGCGGTTACAGTCCATTGCTAGAATCCTATCAGCAATTTCTAACTAAATTGGATGTCATCTATGCCAAAGCAAAATACGCAAAAGAAATTAACGCTGTCCTTCCCGAAATTACAACACATCAAGAATTAGACCTTGTAAATGCTTACCATCCTTTGCTTTTGGTTGCGAATAAAAGTGAAGGACTTAAAACCTATCCGCAAACGATTACCATGACCACTAACAGTCGGATTATTGTAATTTCAGGACCAAATGCGGGTGGAAAAAGCATCACGCTTAAAACGGTTGGTTTGTTGCAACTCATGGTGCAATCCGGAATGTTAATCCCCGTTCATGAACGCTCAAAACTCTGTTTATTTGATACGATTCTAAGTGATATTGGCGACAATCAATCCATTGAAAACCATCTGAGTACTTATAGTTACCGCCTGAAACAAATGAATTATTTTTTAAAGAAATGCAACAAGCAAACTCTCTTTTTAATTGATGAATTTGGAACTGGTAGTGACCCAGAGTTGGGTGGTGCCTTGGCAGAAACCTTTTTGGAAGTCTTTTATGAACGAGAGGCATTTGGGATTATTACGACCCATTACAGCAATTTAAAACTATTGGCCAACGAATTGCCGCACATTCAAAATGCAAATATGTTGTTCGATGAAAAGACTTTACTACCCTTGTATAAGTTGGTCATTGGGCAAGCGGGCAGCTCCTTTACTTTTGAGGTGGCTCAGAAAAATGGCATTCCTTACAGTTTAATCAACCGTTCAAAAAAGAAGATTGAACGCGGTAAAATACGGTTTGATAAAACCATTGCAAAACTGCAAAAAGAGCGATCTAAACTCGAAAAAACAGAACGGGCACTCAAACAAAACGAGATTAAAAAGAGTTTAGAAACGGATAAATTGGAAACGACCAATGCCAAGGCAAAGAAAAAATTGCAAAGCTATCAAGAGCTTTTTGACAGCAACCAACGCTTGGTCTATCTGGGTCAAAAAATCAGTGTTTTGGGCGAACGCTATTTTGAAAATAAACGGAAACGTGAATTGATGAACGAGCTTTTTAAATTGGTTCAAATCGAAAATTCTAAACGTCAAAAAATTTCGCTCAAACAAAAGAAAGCTCAAAAGGCTAAAGAAGCGGAACTCAAAAAAGAAGTGGAGAAAAAGGTGGCGGTGATTCGTAAAGAAAAAAAGAAACAAAAAGAAAAAGCAGCCTTGATTCCTCCAAAACCAAAACGAGTTTTGGTGGTTGGAGACTTGGTTCGTTTGGAAGATGGCCGGGCGGTAGGGACTTTGGATAAACTCGAAAAAAACAAAGCCGTTGTGAATTATGGACTGTTTACAACAACGGTTAATATTGACCGCTTGGAATATGTGAATTCTAAAAAATAATGCAACAAATTGTCTTTTTTGATGGCGTGTGTAACCTTTGCAATCGCTCTGTGAATTTCCTTATAAAACATGATAAAAAAGGCGTTTTAAAATTTGCATCCCTACAGAGTGCGTTTGCAAAAAACACCCTTCCAAAATCCCTGTTAAATAACGAGAATTTAGACAGTATTCTATTTTATACTGAGGGAAAATACTACGAAAAAAGCAGCGCCATACTGAAACTATGCAAGACTTTAGGAGGCTTCTTTTATGTTTTTCAGTTGGGCTACCTCCTACCGCCGTTTTTACGCAATGGGGTTTATACGCTTATTGCCAACAACCGCTACCGATGGTTTGGAACAACCGCACACTGCAGCGTGCCTGCAACAGACTTGAAAGATCGGTTTTTGGATTAATGTA
>JABAZA010000024.1:1291-13489 GCA_018608725.1 Flavobacteriaceae bacterium | reverse complement strand
AACCTCTAATTTAACGAATTATAAACCAATTCTGCAACATTTTGACTGGCACCTGGGCCGCCGAGTACTGTTTCAAGTTCATGATAGGCCTCAAATTGTGCCTCACGAACAGGACCTTCCAAAATGGAAGAAAGTTCTTTTGTGATTCGTTCCGAATTAAAATCGCCTTGAATGAGTTCCGTTACCACTTCTTTATTTAAAATCAAATTCACTAAAGATATAAACTTTAGTTTCACCAATTGTCTTCCAATTTGATACGAAATCCAACTCGACTTATAACACACTACTTCGGGGACTTTAAATAAGGCGGTCTCTAAGGTTGCTGTTCCAGAAGTAACTAGGGCAGCATGAGAGACACTTAATAAATCGTAAGTGCAGTTTTCAACAAAATACACGTTTTCATTTGCCATAAACGGACTGTAAAACTTAGGGTCTTGACTCGGAGCGCCAGCAATTACAAATTGATAGTCGCTAAAACGTTTTACAACGCTTAACATCCCTGTGAGCATCTTGTTAATTTCTTGTTTTCGACTTCCTGGAAGCAGCGCAATAATGGGTTTGTCGTTCAACCGATGTTTTTTGCGAAAGTCCGTTTCATCCACTTGAGTTCTATTGGCAATCGCATCGATTAGTGGGTGTCCAACAAATGTGACAGGCATGCCGTGTTTTTCTTCATAAAACTCTTTTTCAAAAGGAAGAATGACATACATTTTATCGACATCACGTTTGATGGCAGTAATTCGATTTTCTTTCCAAGCCCAAATCTGTGGAGAAATATAATAATGGGTTTTAAAGCCTTTAGTTTTTGCCCATTTTGCAATGCGCATATTAAAGCCTGGATAATCTATAAAAATAAGACAATCCGGTTGGTATGCTTCAATATCTTTTTTGCAAAAGGATAAATTTTTGGTGATTGTTCTTAGGTTCATTAGCACTTCAAAAAAGCCCATAAAAGCCAATTCTTTGTAATGCTTCACTAAAGTACCGCCTACATTTTGCATTAAATCACCACCCCAAAATCTAAAGTCTGCGGAAGCATCTATTTTTTTTAAAGCTTTCATAAGGTTTGCAGCATGCAAATCTCCTGAGGCTTCACCAGCAATAATGTAATACTTCATTTATAATTTAATTAAAAAAGTTCCCAGTGCAATCAAAATAGTAACGATCAAAACTCCAGCCGCATGAGAATCTTGTCTTTTTCTAATAAAATAAAAGAAACTAAGCAAGTTCAAAATGGCTCCCAAGCTGATAAGTTTTCCTAAGAAATTTTCAGATTGAGCAGTTTCTAAAACTGTAAAGATGCCATCCGATCGCCCTGAAAATTTGCTCAAAACGATGGCTGCTGTTAGCAGTCCAATTAAATTTGCAATCAAGCCAACTATCAACCCTTGAAAAATACCTTTTTTATTCATTGAAATCCCATTTGTTTAATTCTTGAATGTAATGATGTGCAGTCAAATCATAATGTACCGGAACAACTGAAACAAATCCATTTTCTAGCGCCCATTCATCGGTATCCTCTCCTTTATCTAAATTATTAAACTCCCCAGTTAGCCAATAATAATCGCGGCCTAAAGGCGTTTTACGTTTGTCAAATTTCTCAATCCAATTCGCATTGGCTTGTCGGCATACACGGATGCCTTTTATTTCCGATTCTAAAAGTCTTGGAAAATTCACATTTAAAATAATTCCTTTTTGTAATCCTTGATTTAAAACCTGTAAGGTCACAGTTTTTATAAACGATTCAATTTGACTAAAATCGGCTTCCCAATTATAATCTAAAAGTGAAAACCCAATCGCAGGAATCCCCTCGATACCCGCTTCAATTGCGGCACTCATGGTCCCTGAATAAATCACATTTACAGATGAATTTGATCCGTGATTTACCCCAGAAACACATAAATCCGGTTTGCGGTCTAAGAGTTCGTGAACGGCTAATTTCACACAATCTGCAGGTGTTCCTGAAGTACTGTATTCCGTTTGAGGACCACTATCAATACGTTCTCTCTTACAATACAAGGTGTCGTTAATCGTGATCGCGTGTCCCATGGCACTTTGTGGACTGTCAGGCGCAACTACAATGACTTCTCCAATAGAATTCATGATTTTTATCAAAGTACGTATTCCTGGTGCAGTGATGCCATCATCATTGGTGACTAAAATTAAAGGTTTTTTTGTCATTTATGTTGCGTTTAAGTTCCTACAAAAGTAAGTAATTTGTGGGTTATTTGATGATTTCTGACGCTTTAACAAAAAATTATTACCATTCAACAAGGTTGGCATAATTTTTTCTTTTATTTTAGAATATTATTTAGTACCCCTAAAACAATTTACTCAAATGAAGCAAAATATCAATATTTTTTTAGTCTCTATACTTATCGCATTTGCGTCTTGTAGTTTTACATCTAAGACTTTTGATAATCCAGACAAGGACAAACTTTTAATGCAATTGGTCACTTACCTATTAGAGGAAGGGCATTTTGAACCTAAAAACATAAACGACTCTTTCTCTGAGGGAGTATTTGAGCGCTTTTTAAATCTTGTGGACCCGTTAAAAAATTATTTTTATCAATCGGATATTAAAGAATTTGAAGCGTATAAAAAAGAGTTGGACGATCAAATTTTAAACTACGATGTTCGTTTTTTCAATCTGGTTTATGAACGATTATTGATTCGAATTGAGAATTCTAAGAAAGTTTACAACCAAGTTTTAGAAACACCCTTTGATTATACCCTCGAAGAAACTTTCAATACTGATTACGAAAATAAAGCCTATGCATCTTCAAAATCTGAAATGAAAGACAATTGGCGAAAACAACTTAAATTTTCTACACTTTCAAATTACCACGATTTGGTATCTGAGAATGAAGACACTAAAAAATCAAACACAGACTTAGAAGTTGAAGCAAGAGCAGCTACATTAAAATCTTTAAATGAAAGTTACAGTTACATAGACGATTTAAGACGTGAGGACTGGTTGTCAATGTATGTCAATGCGATTGCAGAGGAATTTGATCCGCATACATTTTATTTTGCACCTCAAGATAAAGACCGTTTTGATGCTCAAATGTCTGGAAAATACGAAGGAATTGGGGCACGCCTCCAAAAACGTATGGATGAAATTAGTATTACAGAGCTCATTTCTGGAGGATCTGCTTGGCGTCAAAACAAGTTAGAAGTTGGCGATGTCATTTTGAAAGTCCGTCAAGAAGACGAATTAGAAGCAGTGAGTGTGGTGGGAATGCGTTTGAGTGATGCTGTCAAGCTCATCAAAGGTCCAAAAGGAACAAATGTAATTCTAACACTTAAAAAAGTGGATGGCACAATTGAAGATTTAAGCATCCCAAGAGATGAAATTGAACTTGAAGAAACCTATGCAAAATCGACAATTGTTGAAAAAGATGGTGCAACATTTGGAGTCATTAATTTGCCTAAATTCTATATTGATTTTGAAGATATTAACAGTAGAAATGCTGCAACAGACGTTAAAAAAGAAATTGAACATTTGAAGGCTGAAGGCATGCAAGGACTTGTTTTGGATTTGAGAGGTAATGGGGGTGGTTCTCTAAGAACAGTGGTTGATATGGGAGGTCTATTTATTGAAGAAGGCCCTATCGTTCAAGTGCGTTCTACAGATGACGACAAAGAAGTCCTAAAAGACATGGATCGCTCCATTGAATGGGACGGTCCACTGGTTATTTTAGTAAATGAATTATCCGCATCTGCTTCCGAAATTTTAGCTGCTGCCATGCAAGATTATAAACGTGCAATTGTGATTGGGAGCAAACAAACTTACGGAAAAGGAACGGTGCAAAACATTGTTGATCTGAACCGTATGATACGAAGTAATACCAATGGTGATATGGGAGCATTTAAGTTTACAACTCAAAAATATTACCGTATTAATGGGGGTTCAACCCAACTAGAAGGGGTTAAAAGTGATGTAGTTGTTCCAGACCGTTATAGTTATATCGATATTGGAGAGAAAGACCAGGACAATCCACTAAAATGGGACGAAATTGCACCCGCTAATTATACTGTTTGGGAACATACTTTTAGTTATGAATCAACAATTCAAAAGAGTAAAAATCGTATGAATTCAAGTGCCGAAATTAAGCTTATTGATGACAATGCACGTTGGATCAAAACCATGAGAGATCAATCGGTGTATCCCCTTAATTTTTCAAAATATGTATCTGAACTCGAATCAAATGAAGCAGAAGCAAAACGTTTTGATGTCTTATCAGAATATCAAACCGATTTAACATTTGAGTCCTTGCCATACGAACGCCCCTTGATGGAACAAGATTCTGTTTTGAGAATCAATCGCGAGCGGTGGCATGAAAACCTTAGCAAAGATATCTACATGGAAGAAGCAATCAATGTATTAAGTGATTTGAAAAACTCTTATAAAATCAATAAATTAGCACAGGTTAAAGATTAAGCAAACATGCAAAAACAAGGATTAACGACGTTAGCCCTCCAGAAATTTAAAAAAAGTTTTTGGGGTGTTATTAGTTTTTGGTTTATTGTTTTTTTGGCTTTTATTTCTGTTTTTGCTTACGTATTAGCACCTGATAGTTCTCAGTTTGCCAACCAAATGCATTTATCTATCCACTCAAAACAACCGGGTTTTACAGTTAATATGCTTGTGGTTCCAAATACATTAACAAACGACCAGAGCTTTTTGAACCGAATTTTTTTTGGAAGCAAAAATCCTCCCACGGAAATTCCTATTACAACTTATGAGTTTGAGTCCCATCAAATAAAATATATGGAATATGCTTCGAAAGGACTGGAAAGTTTAGAGAAAACGATTCATATTCCTACAGATATCCAAACTTCATTGCGTCCTTATGTAACCCAAAAAACTTTTTATTTTGGAACTGATAAATATGGACGAGACCTTTTAAGTCGAATTTTAGTTGGAGCGAGAATTTCATTTTCAATTGGATTTGTAGCGGTTTTTATTTCGCTTATTATCGGCATTTTACTCGGAAGTATTGCGGGTTATTTTGGTGGAAAGTGGGATAAAATAATCATGTGGTTTATTAATGTGACCTGGTCAATTCCTACGTTATTATTGGTTATTGCAATCACATTGGCTTTGGGAAAAGGATTTTGGCAAGTATTTATTGCGGTAGGGCTTACTATGTGGGTGGAAGTGGCAAGAATTGTAAGAGGTCAGGTGATGAGTGTGAAAGAAATGCAATATATTACTGCAGCTCGTGCTCTAGGTTACACTGATTTTAGAATTATTTTGAAACATATTTTACCCAATATATTAGCGCCTGTAATTGTAATTTCTGCAGCTAACTTTGCCGCGGCTATTCTCATCGAAAGTGGACTTAGTTTTTTAGGTATTGGGGCACAACCTCCAATGTCTAGTTGGGGTGCGATGATAAAAGATCATTATAACTATATCATTTTAGGGAAGCCGTATTTAGCACTCATTCCTGGGTTGTGTATTATGAGTTTGGTAATGGCTTTTATGCTGATCGGAAATTCTTTGCGAGATGCTTTGGACGTAAAGTCTTAAAGGTCAAATTTAGGAGGATATTTCCCTAAAATTGAAGCTACAAATTCATTGATGCGTTCGTCTTTATACTTCACACTTGTGCTTATATTACCCTGACCAATTCCTTGCCAAATAAGTTCTTTTCGCTTTGTGTCAATCAAATCAATATACAAAGTGCCTTGAGTCGAATTTGAAACATTATATTGGGCTCCAAAGTAAGGTCCACCCCAGCCCCAGCCCCAGCCAAACGAATTAAAATTGTTATTATAGATATTAACTTGTTGTTTTTCTTTGGTGAAAAAGTTAACCAACAAATCGGGAGTTTCTGATTTTGAAAACCCTTTTTCAAGGAGCGAAGTTTCAATCGCCTTTAAAATACGACGTTTGTCTAAATCGCTAATTTCTGCTCGATCGACTCCTTCTTTATGAAACCCAAAGGTTTTATAAGAATTGAAAGGTGCTGTTTTATCATAATCCGCAACAACACGTACCGACTGACAAGATGTTAAAAAAAGAAGGGCAATTGCAAAAGGAAATATCTTAGTTATCATAAAATTAATTTTTAGTTATTTTAAAAGTGCTTCATCCACACTGTTCGGGATTGTTATTTTTAGCAGTGGTTCAGTTTCCATCGCACGTTTGATGGCAAACACAGCTCCTTCATTTCGAGCCCAACTGCGTCGGGCAATGCCATTATTAACATCCCAAAACAACATTGATTTTAAACGCTTTTCTGCTTCTTTTGTACCATCAAGAACCATACCAAAACCTCCGTTGATCACTTCACCCCAGCCAACTCCGCCACCATTGTGAATACTCACCCAAGTAGCTCCTCGAAAGCTGTCGCCAATCACATTTTGAATCGCCATATCTGCTGTAAACTGAGAGCCATCATAGATATTACTCGTTTCTCTGTAAGGGGAATCTGTTCCTGAAACGTCATGGTGATCCCGTCCTAATATAATTGTACCAATTTCTTTATTAGCAATGGCCTTATTAAAAGCTTCTGCAATTTTCATGCGACCTTCTGCGTCGGCATATAAAATACGGGCTTGTGATCCTACGACGAGTTTATGGTTTTGAGCCCCTTTAATCCATTGGATGTTATCTGTCATTTGTTGCTGAATCTCCTGTGGAGCTTTGTTCTTAAGTTTTTCTAAAACTTCGCATGCGATGGCATCAGTTTTTGCCAAATCTTCTGCATTACCTGAAGCACATACCCATCGAAAAGGACCAAATCCATAATCAAAACACATTGGACCCATAATATCTTGAACATAACTTGGGTACTTAAAATCAATGCCGTTTTTGGCCATAATATCAGCACCTGCTCGAGAAGCTTCTAGTAAAAATGCATTTCCATAATCAAAGAAATAGGTGCCATTATCGGTATGTTTTTGAATAATAGCTGCATGACGCCTAAGGGATGATTTTACCTTTTCTTTAAACAGTTCAGGATTCTCCCCCATAAGCGTATTGGCTTCTTCATAACTGATTCCGGCGGGATAATACCCTCCAGCCCACGGATTGTGTAAAGAGGTTTGATCGCTCCCTAAATCGACATGAATATCAGAAGTATAAAATGTTTCCCATACATCAATTACATTCCCTAAATAGGCAATTGAGACTATTTCTTTATCGTTTTTAGCTTTACGAACGCGTTGAACAAGTGCTTCTAAGTCCGTAAAAACTTCATCGACCCAGCCTTGTGAATGGCGGGTGTTTATTGCCTTTTCATTCACTTCAGCACATACAGTAATACAGCCTGCAATGTTTCCTGCTTTGGGTTGTGCTCCACTCATACCTCCTAAACCTGCCGTTAAAAAAATATTTCCCAAGGGAGTTTTATTTATTTTTCTAAATGCATTTAGCACCGTTATTGTAGTGCCATGAACAATACCTTGGGGACCAATATACATATAACTACCCGCAGTCATTTGACCGTATTGAGATACGCCTAAGGCATTAAATTTTTCCCAGTCATCTGGTTTTGAATAATTAGGAATCATCATACCATTAGAAACCACTACTCTTGGTGCTTCTGGATGTGAAGGGAATAATCCCATGGGATGCCCAGAATACATGACCAATGTTTGGCTGTCGGTCATTTGTGATAAATACTGCATCGTCAGTCGGTATTGTGCCCAATTTGAAAATACGCTGCCATTACCTCCGTAAGTAATCAATTCGTGGGGGTGTTGTGCGATCGCATCATCCAAGTTGTTTTGAATCATTAACATGATGGCAGCAGCTTGTTTGCTGTTGGCAGGGTAATGGTCAATGGGACGAGCAACTATTTTGTGGGTAGGACGGAAACGGTACATGTAAATACGTCCATACAAATCCAATTCCTTTTTAAATTCTTCGATAAGAACTGGGTGGTGTTTTTTATCAAAATAACGCAACGCATTTTTTAACGCCAATTTAGTTTCTTCCGCACTTAAAATTGATTTTCGTTTCGGAGCGTGATTATAGCTGTTGTCATATGCTCTTTCTGCAGGCAGTTTTGCTGGAATTCCTTCTAAAATCTCTTCACTGAATGAAAGTTCTATCGCGTTCATTTTTTTAGATTTTGTGTATTAGTTCGCATATTATATCCATACGGACAATGCTTGCATCCACTTTCGCAGCAATAGCCACGTTTGAGGTGATATTGGGTCGTAAAACAACGGTATCCTTCTGATGTGAGGTAATAATCGCCCTCTTCTATGGGGATGTGTCTTTTCATATTTAACAAATATAATCTAAATTTTAGAGACATAAATCTTTACTTATTTTTGCTTTATTGGTTTCATACTCAAGTCCATCATTAAAGTATTTAGTATTTTTACAGTTCAGTTTTTATAGCAATGCTCAAAATCAAAACGTTAAAAAATATTCGTTTAAATGCTCAGGTTTCATTGAAGCCAGATTATTTGATTCATTCTACAGTATCTGGAAATAAATACAGAAAGTTAAAGTATAATTTACAAAAGGCACAATCAGAAAATTATAAAGGCATTCTTACTTTTGGAGGGGCGTTTTCAAATCATATTGCAGCGACGGCTGCAGCAGGTCAGGCTTTGAATATTCCTACAGTGGGAGTTATTAGAGGGGAAGAATTGGCTTCAAAAATTGAATTGAATTCAACCCTGAAATATGCGAAATCTTGTGGGATGCATTTAGAATATGTGTCGCGATCGGATTATAAACAAAAAAACGATGCAGCCTATTTGAAGCTCCTTTTAGAAAATTTTAAAAATTTTTATGTCATTCCCGAAGGAGGAACCAATGCGTTGGCGATCAAAGGATGTCAAGAAATTCTTAGCCAAGAGGATCTTAGCTTTGATATTATTTGTTGTGCCGTAGGGACTGGCGGCACCATTGCAGGGCTTATAAACTCGAGTTTGCCTGCTCAAAAAATTATTGGATTTCCAGCCCTTAAAGGCGGTTTTTTAAACGAAGATATTTGTAAATTTGCCACACAGTCAAATTGGGAATTGTGGGAAGCCTATCATTTTGGGGGCTATGCAAAAGCGGATTCTAAATTAATAACATTTATGAACGACTTTAAAACCACTTATAAGATTCCTTTAGATCCTGTTTATACCGCTAAAATGATGTATGGTATTTTTGATGCGATTCAAACAGGTAAAATCCCTAAAAACGCCAAGGTTTTGGCAATTCATACGGGGGGATTACAAGGGATTGAGGGCATGAATTTAAGATTGCAACAAAAACAATTAGAAGTGATTATTTAGATGTAATACAGTTAAAAAACAATAAATATAAACATATGAACCGGATTGTATTTTTTATTTTATTAGGATCTTTACTCACCAGTTGTGGGTCGCGCCGAAAGGTGAAAGCACCTCCAACCCCTCCAAAAGAGGTGGTGGTTAAGCCTTCTAAAAACACTCCTAACTTTAATAATGCCTTGGAATATATTGCGTATTTCAAACAAACTGCAGTTAAAGAAATGCAGTTATTTAATATTCCTGCAAGTATTACGCTTGCACAAGGGATTTTAGAATCTGGATCTGGAAAAGGACGTTTGGCACGTGTTGCGAATAATCATTTTGGGATTAAATGTCACGATTGGACAGGTGCTCGTGTCTATCACGATGATGACAAAGATCAAGAGTGTTTTAGAAAATATAAGGATCCAAACCAATCCTATAGAGATCATTCTGAATTTTTAGCCTACCGAAAACGCTATGCGGGGTTGTTTAAGTTAAAAGCGGATGATTATAAGGGCTGGGCTAAAGGACTTCGTAAAGCGGGTTATGCAACCGATCCAAATTACCCAAAAAAACTCATTACTTTAATTGAACGTTATGAACTTTATAAATTTGACAAAAAGTCAAAGCGATCACGCTCCAAGAAAGAACAAACAATAAAGACGACCAAAAAACGTCATACCGTAAGAAAAGGGGATACCTTATATTCGATTTCCAAATTATACAATACCACTGTGGATGCTATCAAACAACAAAATGGGCTTAATACTACAGATTTAACGATTGGGCAAACACTTATCATTTCTTCAAACTAATTTCATGAAATATCAACGCAGTAGTCAATTATTTAAAGCCGCTTCGGATGTGATTCCAGGGGGTGTTAATTCTCCAGTCCGTGCTTTCAAAGCCGTTGGAGGAACGCCTATTTTTGTAAATAAAGCCAAAGGGGCCTATTTGTATGATGCTGATGGCAACCGTCTTATTGATTATATCAATTCGTGGGGTCCTATGGTTTTGGGACATGCATATCCACCAGTAATAAATGCAGTCGTCGAGAAAGCAAAATTAGGAACCTCTTTTGGAATGCCTACGGAGATTGAAACTAAAATTGCTGAATTGGCAGTTTCCATGGTTCCAAATATAGATCAAATTCGATTTGTAAACTCAGGGACTGAGGCTTGTATGAGTGCTGTTCGTTTGGCGCGTGGCTTCTCAGGAAAGGAAAAAATAATCAAATTTGCGGGTTGTTATCATGGTCATTCCGATTCTTTTTTGATTCAAGCGGGGAGTGGAGCGGTTACTTTTGGAAGCCCTAACAGCCCTGGCGTTACTGAAGGAACAGCTAAAGACACGCTTTTAGCTCCTTATAATAACCTTGAAGCTGTAGCTACTATTTTTGAAGCAAACCCATCTGAAATCGCATGTATTATTGTGGAGCCTGTTGCGGGTAATATGGGCTGTATTCCACCTCACCCCGGATTTTTGGAAGGCCTTCGTACCTTATGTGATGAGCACGGAGCTGTTTTAATTTTTGATGAGGTTATGACAGGCTTTCGTTTGGCACGAGGCGGCGTTCAAGAACTGTATGGTGTCAATGCAGATATTGTATGTTTTGGAAAAGTTATTGGAGGAGGTTTGCCTGTTGGTGCTTTTGCAGCACGTCATGAAATCATGAGTCACTTGGCGCCTTTAGGTCCTGTTTATCAAGCAGGAACTTTGAGTGGAAACCCATTAGCTATGGCGGCTGGTTATGCGATGCTTCAAGCCTTAGAATCTGATAATGAAGTGTTTGGTCGCCTGGCGCAAAAAACCGAATACTTGCACAAAGGCATTGCAGATACCTTGTCGGCTCATAACATCACACATACAATTAACAGAGTTGGATCGATGATTTCGGTTCATTTTTCTGAAAATCCAGTGGTTGATTTTCAAACCGCTTCAGAAGGAAATAATGAACGTTTTAAAACCTTTTTTCATGGACTTCTAAATGCGGGAATTTATATTGCACCGAGTGCTTTTGAAACTTGGTTTATTACGGATGCTTTGACCTACGAAGATTTGGACGAAACGATAGCGGCAATTGCCAAAATTGCCCCAAGTTTATAAAGGTTTAAGTACTAATTTTCGAATGCCTACAAACACGAGTATTAAGGCAGAGTAGCTTATAAAAAATGGAATGACATAGGCTTCTAGTTTTAAAGCGAGCATGGCTGCCATAAACAAGAGTTGGAATCCAAGTCCATACATAGATACGAGGGTCATAAACCACTTTGGAAAAGGAGGGCTATCACTTGCGTTTTTATCCATATAGTACATGATTTTGTCAAAAGTGATGTATAAAATATCATAGATTTTATAAAAAACATCAACTGTACGTTGATTTTCTCCTTTTAGAGCTTTTGGTGCCGCATCTTCAAAAATGCGACTGGTAGAATCGCCTTCTACTGCGTTTCTTAAAATCACATAATAGTAGTTGTATACCGTGCCTTGTAATTGAATTCCAAAAAAGGCAATTAACATATACAGTATAGAGCCTTCTGTGATATGCCAAAAGGCAAGTAAGAAACAAAAATTCAGTATAAAATCGGCAATAGAATCGTAGTAACGTCCTGTGTAAGAAGGTGTGTTTTTTAGGCGTGATAGTTCTCCATCGGCAGCATCTAATATAGATTTTAAAATGATAAAAAAGGCGGCGACCTTGTAATAGCCATTGAGCATACAGCCAATAGCTATCACCCCTGATACAATAAACAAACTTGTGACATGAATTGGTGTTGCTCGTGTGTTTTTAAGTTGGCTTGCAATCCAATTTCCTGAGGTACGACCGTAGTCGGATAGGTCTAAAAATTGGTATTGTTTTGGAAGTTTTGCCATGTTTAGCAGTTCGTAATTTGGTTAATTATATAAACAACCAAAGGTACAATCATTTTTTGGACTTTTATTTTACTGTGGTCTCTTTAC
>JABAZA010000024.1:0-1191 GCA_018608725.1 Flavobacteriaceae bacterium | reverse complement strand
AGAGTGCATGCGTTGATTTTTGAATCACAAAAAAATCTAGTTAAAATTGTTTTAGTTCTGTTTTGGATAGTCGATCATGAATCCCAATTGGAATGAATAAGTAGGAGAAAAAATCAACAGGGATTAAGCGACATAGGGTTCTTATAAAGATACTTGAGGCGGAAGGTTTTTCTTGAGTATCGCTGGTTACGACTTTTGATTTGGTAATCATTTTTCCGACGGTTTGCCCTGTAGTCCACTCCATGATAAAATAGTACAGGTAGTACACTGAGATCATAATATATTTCAAATCTTCCTGAGCCACATACTTATTTAATAGCATGGTGAAAATCATCACGATTACAAAAAAAACTAAAGAGTCAATAAGAAAATTATACAAACGAATTCGTTTCTTCATGATTTCTAAATTATAACTAGTGTACATATCTAGGATTTTCAATATTCAAAAAACTTAGATAAGTTCAATAATATTAAAATTACAAGTTTGGATTCACATAACCATAATTCATTAAGAATGATAGTTAGTTAAATTGGTTATTATGCACTAAATATAGTAATAAAATGAATCAAAAAAAAACGTTTGCAAGCTTGCAAACGTTTTTTAAAATATAATTTAAATGGGTAGATTTAAATTTTAGCAGACTTCACAGTTTTAATGATTCGTCCAGCAATTTTATAAGGATCTCCATTAGAAGCAGGTCTTCTGTCTTCTAACCAACCTTTCCAGCCTTTTTCAACTGCAATAATTGGAATACGAATTGAAGCCCCTCGATCTGAAATTCCCCAAGAGAAATCTGTAATCGCTGCAGTTTCGTGTAATCCTGTTAAACGTTGGTCGTTAAACTCTCCATAAACCTCAATGTGTTCTTTAACAACAGGTCTAAATGCTTCACAGATTTTAGCATATACCTCTTTGTCTCCACAAGTTCTTAGAGTTGTGTTTGAGAAGTTTGCATGCATTCCAGATCCATTCCAGTCCATATCTTTTCCAAGAGGTTTTGGGTGGTATTCGATGTAGTATCCATACTTTTCAGTTAAACGGTCTAATAAATAACGAGCAATCCAAATTTCATCACCTGCTTGTTTTGCACCTTTTGCAAACAATTGAAATTCCCATTGTCCTGATGCAACTTCTTGATTTATTCCTTCAAAATTTAAGCCAGCATCAATACATAAATCAGCATGTTCTTC
>JABAZA010000001.1 GCA_018608725.1 Flavobacteriaceae bacterium | reverse complement strand
GAACAAAAAAATGAGATTTACACGATTCTTAAATCTAATATTGAAACACAGGTACGTCGTACAAGAACAGATGAATCAAGTCCAAAGAACACAACGCTTTACTTTAGCTTGTTACTAGAAACTAAAGACTTGTTGAACGCTACCACTGGACTCTTAGAAGAATACCACACAGAGTATGATAGCAGCGTTAAACCTGCTAAAATCAATGATGAAAGTGACTAATTAATCCTTCATCATACTCCATAAAAAAAGCACCTAATATATTAGGTGCTTTTTTTATATAAGGGGTTTGTTCTTAAGACCCACACATCAGGCAATCATCGCCTTCAGCTTCTTTTGCTTGTGCTATCAACGCTTTCATTTCTTCGGCAGACATTGGCTCCACTTCAACGGCTGATTCCTTAGAAAATTTAGCAGCAGTTTTGGCTGCTTTTTCTTGTTGTTTTTCTATAACTGCTGTTTCTACAACAGCGGTATCTGCGACTGCTTCAACAGTAGCCGTTTCAGGCTTTGGTGCTTCTGTTTTTTTATTGTCTAAAGTAAATTTAATAGCATCTACAGCACTTTTTGTTCTTAAGTAGTACATCCCTGTTTTCAATCCACTTTTCCAAGCATAAAAGTGCATCGATGTTAATTTGGCCATCGTTGCCCCTTCCATAAATAAATTTAAAGATTGTGATTGATCAATAAAATAACCACGCTGACGCGACATGTCAATAATATCTTTCATGCTTAATTCCCAAACTGTTTTGTACAATTCTTTGATGTCTTGAGGAATCACATCCACGTGTTGAATCGATCCATTCGCACGCATGATGTCTTGCTTTAACCCTTCATTCCAAAGCCCTAGCTTCACTAAATCTTCCAAAAGGTGCTTATTGACAACAATAAATTCTCCTGATAATACACGACGGGTATAAATATTTGAAGTATAAGGTTCAAAACATTCATTGTTTCCAAGGATTTGAGACGTACTTGCAGTAGGCATTGGTGCTACTAAAAGTGAGTTGCGAACTCCGTGCTCTAGGACTTGCTTACGTAATGCTTCCCAATCCCAAAGACCGCTTAACTCTTCCTCTTTAACATCCCATAAATTGTGTTGGAATTTTCCTTCGCTCATTGGAGACCCTTCATAGCTTTGGTATGGGCCTTCTAGTTTGGCTTCTTCCATAGACGCCGTAACTGCTGCATAGTAAATTGTTTCAAAAATATCTTGATTCAACTGTTTTGCTTCATCACTTGTAAAAGGCATTCTCAAGTTAATAAACGTATCAGCCAATCCTTGTACACCAATTCCAATTGGACGGTGTCTCATGTTTGAATTTTCGGCTTCAATTACTGGGTAGTAATTTCGGTCGATCACCTTATTTAGATTTCGTGTGACACGCTTTGTAATATCAAACAATTGTTGGTGATCAAATTTGCCGTCATTAATAAACATTGGCAAAGCAATCGATGCCAAATTACAAACCGCAACTTCATCTGGTGAGGTGAACTCGATGATTTCTGTACAAAGGTTTGAAGAACGAATAGTTCCTAAATTTTGTTGGTTTGACTTGCTGTTGGCTGCATCTTTATAAAGCATATAAGGCGTTCCCGTTTCAATCTGTGATTCGGTGATTTTCTCCCAAAGCTCTCTTGCTTTGATGGTTTTACGTCCTTTGCCTAATTCTTCATATTTGAGGTATAGGGTTTCAAATTCTTCACTATGCGTGTCTGGCAAGCCAGGGCACTCGTTAGGGCACATCAAAGTCCAATGTGAATCCTCCTGAACGCGCTTCATGAATAAATCTGGTATCCACATGGCATAGAATAAATCTCTTGCACGCATTTCTTCTTTACCGTGATTTTTCTTTAGATCAAGAAAATCGAAAATATCGGCATGCCATGGTTCTAAGTAAATTGCAAAACTTCCTTTTCGTTTTCCACCACCTTGATCTACATAACGTGCTGTGTCATTAAACACACGTAGCATTGGAACAATTCCGTTACTTGTACCATTTGTTCCCGCAATATAACTTCCAGTAGCTCTAATATTGTGCATTGCTAAACCGATCCCACCCGCAGATTGGGAAATCTTAGCGGTTTGTTTTAGGGTATCATAAATTCCATCAATACTATCGTCTTTTGCCGTTAACAAAAAACAAGACGACATTTGAGGTTTTGGAGTCCCCGCATTAAATAAGGTAGGCGTTGCATGCGTGAAAAACTTTTTGGACATCAACTCGTAAGTCTCGATAGCAGAGTCTAAATCGTTTAAATGAATCCCTATAGAAACACGCATCAACATGTGTTGAGGGCGTTCAGCAATAACACCATTTAATTTTAAAAGGTAAGAGCGTTCTAAGGTTTTAAATCCAAAATAGTCGTACCCAAAATCTCTATTATATATAATTGTAGAGTCTAATTTTTCTTTATTTTCTATGATTACATTGTAAACCTCGTCTGACAATAAAGGGGCATCTTTCCCTGTTCTTGGGTTCACATAGGTATATAAATCATGCATGACCTCGCTAAAAGTCTTTTTTGTGTTTTTGTGTAAGTTAGAGACTGAAATTCGCGCAGCAAGTCTGGCATAATCCGGATGCGCCGTAGTCATTGTTGCTGCAACTTCTGCAGCAAGATTATCCAATTCGCTGGTAGTAACACCATCATACAGCCCTTCAATAACGCGCATGGCTACTTTTAATGGATCAACTAATTCGTTTAAACCATAGCAGAGTTTTTTAACTCTTGCTGTGATTTTATCAAACATTATTTCTTCTTTTCTGCCGTCTCTCTTTAGTACATACATTTGTTTTCAGTCTTTTTTTGCTTTTTTGATGCGCTTCAAAAAAGCGGTTAGTTAGTTAGCCTATCAGTGTTAGAATAATATCAAACACTTAGTTGTCTTGGGTTTGGTTTACTTGTTCAGTAAAACCAAAAGGTTGATTTATGAAAAACGAATTGTACAATTCGTTTTAAATTCTTCTTCTAGTTGGTTGTTCTAGAAATCAGAATCGAAACTGTATTTGTTGGTGTCCTCATCTTCTTTATTGAGAACGCCCGCCTTTTGATATTCAGACACTCGTTTTTCAAAGAAATTTGTTTTTCCTTGAAGCGAGATCATGTCCATAAAATCAAATGGATTTGATGTGTTGTATTCTTTTTCGCAATCCAGCTCTTGTAATAAGCGATCGGTTACAAATTCTAAATACTGAGACATCAATTTTGAATTCATACCAATCAAACTTGCTGGTAGAGATTCTGTAATAAATTCTCTTTCAATATTTAAAGCATCTAATAATATTTCTCTGATGCGGTCTTTAGGAACTTTGTTGATAAGGTGTTTGTTGTGTAGGTGTACTGCAAAGTCTGCATGCACGCCTTCATCTCTAGATATTAACTCATTTGAAAAGGTCAACCCTGGCATTAAGCCACGCTTCTTTAACCAGAATATTGAGCAAAACGCACCTGAAAAGAAAATCCCTTCTACGGCTGCAAATGCAATCAAACGCTCTGCAAAACTTGGAGATTCTATCCATTTGAGAGCCCAATCTGCTTTTTTCTTAATTGCTGGGAAATTTTCTATTGCATTAAAGAGCATGTCTTTTTCCGTTTCATCTTTTACATAGGTGTCTATTAAAAGAGAATAGGTTTCACTGTGGATGTTTTCCATCATAATTTGGAATCCATAGAAAAATTTTGCTTCGCTATATTGAACTTCGTTTACAAAATTTTCAGCCAAATTTTCATTTACAATCCCATCACTAGCTGCAAAAAAGGCTAGTATGTGCTTGATAAAATAACGCTCATCGTCATTCAATTTTGTCGTCCAGTCGGTTAAATCTTGATGTAAATCAATTTCTTCAGCAGTCCAAAAACTTGCTTCGGATTTTTTATACCATTCCCATATATCATGGTGCTGAATTGGAAAAATTACAAATCGGTCTTTATTCTCTTGTAAAATCGGTTCTACTTGTGACATTAAAATTAAAATTCAGAATTAAAAAAAAATACGCGTTTGGGGGGTTAACAAAGGTTCAAAATAGTTGCCTTAAATGAAAGTCATTTTTATAAACATTGCCTATGAGTTTTTAACAACGGGTAGCTTTTTTCCTACAAGATTATTTGAACATCTAAAAAATAATTTACTGATTTATAGAGACTTAAAACCTCTCTCTCTCTTGAAAAAAAAACAAGCAGTAAGGCGAATTAAAAACAGCTATTTTAAAAAAAGTTGGAAAAAATAAAAAAAGAGGTTGAACTTTAGTCCCCCATCTTAGGGACTTCATTTATTTTATTTTTTGGGGTGTTTGGCGGCTACTTGTTCTAATTCGGCGTACCAATCCGTTCCAAATTTTCGAATCAGCGCTTCTTTGACAAATTTATAGACAGGGACTTGAAGTTCTTTGCCCAATGTACAAGCAGCATCACAAATTTCCCAATTATCATAATTTACAGCCGAAAACTCTGTGTAGTCTTTGATTCTTACAGGATACAAATGACAGGATACTGGTTTTTTCCAATCGATTTCCCCTTGATTGTAAGCTTCTTCAATAGCGCATAATGCTGTGTTTTTTTCATCAAAAATAACATAGACACAATCGGCTCCATTAATCAAAGGAGTTTCTAGTTCTCCACCTTCAGTAACTACATGAGTTCCTTGTGACTCAATTGCTTCAATACTTTCCTCTCGAAGATACGGTTTTATAATGGGGTAGATATTTTCTAGAATCTTTGCCTCATCAGTTTCAAGTGGTGCTCCTGCATCACCGTCAACACAACACGCTCCCTTACATGCAGTAAGGTTGCATAAAAAATCTTTCTCAATAATGTCTTCAGACACAATGGTTTTTCCTATTTGAAACATGTCCCAAATATACTGTTAATTATGAATATTATAAGTCTAAATAATCGCTCAAAATAAACTTGTCATTATAATTATTTATTCGACCTTTGCATAAAAATAATTTGTAATCATGAGTTTCAGTATTAAAGAAATTTTAACGGCCTTTATGGTACTTTTTGCAGTGATTGACATTGTAGGAAACATCCCTATTATTATTGATCTCCGTAAAAAAGCTGGACATATACAAAGTGAAAAAGCTTCGGTTATTGCAGGAATTATAATGATTGTCTTTTTATTTTTAGGAGATAGCATCCTGAGACTTATTGGAATTGACGTGCATTCATTTGCTGTTGCAGGTGCATTTATCTTGTTTTTTATTGCACTGGAAATGATCCTTGGCATCACTCTCTACAAACAAGAAGAAGGGAGTCCTATGAATGCCTCTGTGTTTCCACTAGCGTTCCCATTAATTGCTGGACCGGGAAGTCTTACAACACTCCTCTCTTTAAAATCTGAATTCCATACAGAAAATATCATCATTGCAGTCATTGTAAATGTGGTTGTTATTTATCTAGTGCTTAAAACTTCAACTCGAATCGAACGTATTATTGGTCAAAATGGCATTGATATCATACGAAAAGTGTTTGGAGTTGTGCTCTTGGCAATTGCTGTAAAGTTATTTACATCTAACATCAAATTTTTATTGTAATATGAGACTCTTAACTTATCTATTATCGTTGGTGGCTTTTGGATTTATTGTATTTAACATCACAAAAATTAACTTTGAGACCCCTTTTGAAAAGGAAAGTTATACTGCTATTATCACGGCATTTTCAGGGGGATGCGCCATTTTGTTGTTTGCAATATGGAGAGTTGTTAAAAAGATTGACCGTACGGTCAAAGAAAAGTCTTAATTTGAAATTAAAGCGGCTTCTATGTCCGTCGTTTTTTGCAACATGGGATCAAAAGTACTCATTACTTTTGCCGCTGTATTATCTCCAAAGAGTTGTTTTGCAAAAGCCGATTTTAAAAGTATTTTTAAAGCGTTTTTATAGAGATGTATTTCCTCATTTTTCAAACTTATTCGTTCTGAAAAATTGCTGATAAATTGCTGATAAATATCCTCAGAAATTTCAAAAGCACTTAAAAATTCAGCTTCGGAAAGCGATGTGTATTGAGCACGCTGACCGTCTAAATACTCAAACACAAAGAAATCCATCATACCAGAAACTTTTAGATACTCCACAATATCGTTATTGAAATTTGCATCATAAGGCACATACACATCTGGAATAATCCCGCCACCACCGTATACAATTTTTCCTTTAGGGGTTGTAAATATAAGACTGTCCACTACCGCATTCAATTGTAAAGTATCCACCGCTCTGTCCTCTAGACGCTCATAATAATCATCGTAATACGCCTCTGAACCTTTATCATAAGAACGTTGTATAGATCGTCCTGTTGGGGTATAATATCTAGAAGTCGTCAATCGTATCGCACTACCATCCCCTAGGTCCATTTCTTGTTGAACGAGCCCTTTTCCAAAAGAACGGCGTCCAATAATAGTGCCTTTGTCATTATCCTGAAGCGCTCCTGCAACAATTTCGCTGGCAGATGCTGAGTTTTCATTAATCAACACATAGACCTCAGCTTCTTCAAATCGTCCTTTAGCGGTCGCAAAGGTTTTATCAATTTCGTTCGTTTTATTTTTAGTAAATAAAATGAGTTTTCCGTCTTCTAAAAACTCATCTGCAATTTGCATAGCAATTTGTAAAAATCCGCCTGGATTATCTCGTAAATCTAAGACTAAATTTAAAGCACCTTTAGAAATTAAATCTTCAATGTTATTCTCAAATTCTAAATAAGTGCTTTCTGCAAATCGATTGATTCTAACATATCCAAGCGTTGGATTGATCATATAAGAAGCTACTACACTTTTGATAGGAACTTCGGAACGTATGATTTCAAAATTCAGTAAACTATCCACTCCCTCACGCTTGATTTTTAATTGAACTTTAGAATTTTTTTCACCCCGGAGTCTTTCAATGACTTTGGATTCACTCCAATTCTGACCGTAAAGGGTGTCGTCATCTGCTATTAGAATGCGATCCCCTGCTAAAATCCCAGCACGAAAACTAGGACCGCCCTCGATCGCTCGAATGACTGCAATGCTGTCTTTGTATATGTAAAAACGAACCCCGATACCGATAAAATCACCTTTCATATTTTCAGTGACGGACATTAAATCTTGTTTTGGTATGTATGAGGAGTGTGGGTCGAGATTTTGTAATACCGTATCAATAAAATTTTCAATGATACTGTCTGTATCAACAGGATCAACATACTCATATTCTATATAATCAATGAGCTTATTGAATTTTTGTTTGCTACTATTTTTAGTGCTTGCAAAATAGCTTGAAGAATTGGTGTTTAATTTTGATCCCATATAAATTCCTATCCCCAAAAGAACTGCGATAAAAAAAGGAAGGTGTTTTTGATTTAGGGACATCAAATTACAGTGTTAGTAATTCGACTTGAATGCCTGCTTTTTCTAGAAACTCAACTCCCGAAAGATCTTTATAGGCTTGGCTATAAACCACGCGAGTTATGCCTGCTTGATGGATCAATTTACTGCAGCTTTTGCAAGGAGATAAGGTGATATAAAGTGTGGCTCCAGCACATGATTGGGTGGATGCTGCAACCTTCAAAATGGCATTAGCTTCTGCATGCAAAACATACCATTTGGTGTATCCTTCTTCATCTTCACAAAAATTTTCAAATCCTGTTGGAGTTCCGTTATAACCATCAGAAATAATCATGCGATCTTTAACAATAATTGCACCTACTTGTTTGCGTTTGCAGTATGACAATTTCCCCCACTCTGATGCCATTCTGATATAGGCTTTGTCATATTTAAGTTGCTTTTGTGTGGTCATTAAAGAGGTGGGTTGCTTATGAAAACAAGGGACTATTAAAAATTAAAGGGAGCATAAGACCAATCACAACGGCCGATAGAACCATTACCCAGTCTCTAACAGAAAATCTAAAAACAGTTTGTCCTAGGAATCCGAAAAATAATATACAAAATACAATTACAAATTGACCGAGTTCAATCCCTAAGGCAAACTCTAATACAGATAACAAAGTACTCTCATTAGCAGCTACCATTGACTCAAAAGCATTGGCAAACCCTAATCCGTGAATGAATCCAAAAAATAAGACAATACTAAATATAATGATTGGATTGGAATGCTTATAGGATTTTCCTGCGGTAAATACATTATAAAGTGCCATGATAATGATTGTAAACGGTATCAACCACTCGATTACATTGCTCTTTAAATTTATGATGTCATAAACTCCTAACAACAAACTAAGGGTGTGTCCAAGAGTGAAAGATGATATTAATAGCAGTAAGCGTTTCCAATCTTTAAAAAGAAATGGGATTGTTAGTACAACTAAAAACAAGATGTGATCATAGCCTTTGAAGCTCACTATATGATACAATCCTAATTCTAAAAATTTTAAAAAGCTATCGAGCATGGTATTGTTATATTTATTTCAAAGTTACTAAAATTAATGTTTTGATTTAATCTAATTTATTTAAGTGTTTCAAAAACCTCAAGACCACAATCCAAAAAGACTTTGTAATCCGTATCGTCTGGGGTATATCCAACTGGGTCGTTTAGAATGACTTTTGCGTCCGAATCCAACAACACATAATAGGGTTGGGAATTGGATTGGAAGAATTGTGTTTGAAAATGAGCCCATTTGTGGCCGTAATTTTCCAAGACTCGGGTTCCACCTCCAAGGCGTTCGACTGTTAATTTTTGATCTTCTGGCAGTTCTTTTTTGTCATCTACATAAAGAGAAATCAAGACATAGTCTTTTTCAAAATAGGGTTTTATGGTTGCTTTTGGCCAAATATGTTCTTCCATTTTACGGCAGTTTACACAGGCATACCCTGTGAAATCTAATAAGATTGGTTTGTTTACTTTTTGGGCATAAGCAACTCCCTTTTTTAAATCTTTGAAGCAATCAAAATTATTGGGACAGTCGTTTGGATACAAAAAACTGTAGCCTACTGGTGGTGCCAAACCGCTTAATAAGGTGAGTGGGGTGAACGTTTGAGTTTCTTTATTGACTCTAAAACCAGATCCTAAATAAATCACAAATGCAAAGACTAAAACTCCTGAACTCAGCCTAAAAAAGGAGACTTTTTTTAGTGGAGAATCGTGTGGAAATTTTATTTTTCCAAAAATATAGAGTGCCAATCCGGCAAAAACAAGGATCCAAATTCCTAAGAAAACTTCAATTTTAAGGACTCCCCAATGTTTTACTAAATCGGCGTTTGAGAGAAATTTAAAGGCCAATGCGAGTTCTAAGAACCCTAAAATAACTTTCGTTGTATTGAGCCAACCTCCAGATTTTGGCAAGGCTTTTAACATGTTTGGAAACATCGCAAATAATGCAAAAGGGAGTCCAAGTGCGACTCCAAATCCTCCCATACCAGCTGTTAGTTGCCAAGCACCCCCATCTACAGAAAGAGACCCTGCGAGTAGGGAACCAAGAATGGGACCTGTACAAGAAAAAGAGACAATTGATAAGGTCAATGCCATAAAAAAGACTCCAAGGATTCCACCAATACCTTCGCCCTTACTTGTGGAATTGGTCCAAGTAGATGGCAATGTTAGTTCGTAATACCCGAAAAATGAGAATGCAAAAAATATAAAGATGATAAAGAACATGACATTCAACCACACGTTGGTGGAAATTTCATTTAAAATATCGGGGTTGACAGAGTCTAATAGGTGAAATGGAATGCTGAGTGCCAAGTAAACTATTACAATGAAAAAACCATATAAAATTGCTTTGGATACACCTCCTTTTTCGGTGCCATCCCCTCCTTTTTTAGTAAAAAAGCTAACCGTTAAAGGGATCATAGGAAATACACAAGGGGTTAAAAGCGCTAACAATCCGCCCAGAAATCCCAATCCAAAAATCTTCCACATTGAGTTGTTGGAGGCTTTGATATCTTGCGATAATGAGTTTCCTTGTGTGCTACATTTCAAGAGGGCTTTTGAGAGTGAGTTGGCTGACATGCCGTACAAGATCTCATCGGCATTCTCAGAAACTTCCAAGTTTGATACTGGTGTTCCGCCTACGATTATAAAACCCGATTCCTCATTGTAATTAAACGTAAATGGATTGTCTGGTAAATAGGTACATTTTGTGTCGTCACAAGTCATAAAATCAATATTCCCGCTAAGACTGAAGTCGGGAGATTTTACACGAATTCGTTGCTTAAAAATTGCTTTATCATAATATTTTGAAACCACCATTTCAAACACAGAATCAAATTGTGTTACTTTGTTTGATTCTAATTCTTTAACAGCTTCAATGCGTTCAAAGTTGGGGGTTGTAGTGAATGAGAAAACCGTTGGTAAAGGCCCTCCTTCTTCAACAAATTGCGAGTAAAGCGCCCAATGGTGATCGATTTTTGCAACAAAAATAAGGTTGTATTCTGTTTCTGAAATTTTTTCAGAACCAAATTCCCATTTGACAGGGTTTAAAATCTGAGAAGTTCCAGAAAAACTGATTAAAAACAAGAAAAAGAATGTAAGTTTTTTCATGAGTATCGTAGGGTTTTAGGCTGCAATTTAATGAAAAAATTAAGTTGGAGTCTATATAAGTAACTATAAATATTCCTTAAGATCGCAAAAAAAAGCCCAACCGTTATGGTTGGGCTTTTTAGGACTCTTAAAATTAAATCCCTTATTCTTTTGGTAAACTTCTTTCGTATTGTGTTGCTCTTGCAATTTTTCCTTCTTTGTTAAAGTAGAACCACTCTACAAGCTCTTTTTCCCAAACGGTCCCGTCTTCAAGGACTCTTCTCTCTCTAGAAAAAACAGTTACTCCAGATTCAGTATCTGTATTTTGAATTTTTAATGGCACAATAGAATAAATTTTCCAAGAAAGCTCCGTGTAACTCTCAAAAAGTGACTCCCACAATTCGTTGGTTAAAACCATTTTATTTCCTTCAGAATCTAAAAATTCAGCGCCGTCGGCAAATGCTTCGGCACAAGCTGCTGCATCTTTATTATTGTAGTCCTCAACTAATTTTTCAATTATTCCTACCTCGCCTCTGTTTGAGAACACCAAAGGTCTTCCAGACCATTCTGAGCTGCCATTTCCAATGAATTTTCCGCCGTAATTCAGTCCAAAATTACTAGATTCTAATCTTCTAGACCATTGTGCAAAAGCAGTGACCTTATTTTCTTTATCAACTGTAAAAATCTCCATTAAATTAAGATTTTCTATTGAACCGTCTTTGAAATTTCGGTCTTCAGTTGACCATGCTAATACCATTGTATTTTCTGAGCCTTCCATTTTCACAGGAATGATCATGTATGGATCCATTGAAATTGTTTCCATAGATCCTAACCATTTTGTGGACCAGTCCATCGCTCGGTCTGAAAATTCTTTTGTGTAACTAGACAAAAGTGCTGTTGCATCTTTGGAACTATAATCCTTTGCTATTTTTTTTACGGTTTCTACAGAAGCATCACTTCCGATTGTAAAAGATTTTCCATTGTTTTCCCCTTCGCCTAAAAATACGCCTCCAGATTGGGCTGTTAAAAATAAGCTTGAGCATAAGGCTATTGAGTAAAGTAACTTCTTCATGTTGGTTTTATTAAATTGGTTTATAAATACTTGCAATATGCAATTTAATAAAAAGTGCGGAATAAACTGCTTTAAACGTTTAAAAGTTCATTTCTAGTCTCAGTGTATTTAGTTTGAGTTCTTTTAATATACGTTTTTGAAGATACTTTCTTAGAGTCCTTAATAAACTGGATCCCTAGGGGCCCAAATTCTGAGTCTAAATTTCGACTGCTCCAATTCATCATTTCATATATAATTGGGTAAATATCTATCCCTTTATCAGTGAGGTAGTATAGCTTTGTTTTTTGGTCGTGTGGAAGTTTAACCACTTTTAGCAATCCGTGATGTATTAAAAGCTCTAAGCGATTGCTCAAAATATTAGAGGCAAATTTTTCGGGGGATTTCATGAATTCGGTAAATGTTTTCTTTCCTAAAAACAAGTCTCTAATAATAATTAGAGACCATTTATCCCCTAAGATATCAAGAATATTTACCAGTGGGCACTTGGATCTGTTAGTTCTCATAATGAATAGATTTGATGTACTACAAACTTATAATGTTTAATAACATAACAATCAATTTTAACAAATTTTTACATAAAAAAGAAGGGGATTAAACCCCTTCCAATAAGACATAAAACGCTGTAAACTAGAACGTTAATTCTAAAATGCGATTCCATGTAAACTCACTAATCAACGACCAATTGCTTGTTGAGAGTTCGCCTACCAGTGCGTTATACTCGGCACTTTTTTCTCGAATTTCTGTACGTTTTTCCCAATTTCTAAAATAATCAAACTGAGATTTATCAATACATACTACCATATAATCTGCGTCCTTGGCTCCAAAAACAGATTTAAAGATTGCAAAATGATAGCTGATTCCTAATTTTTTATCGAGTGCATTCATTTTTTTATTCCACGCTTCATAAGCCATATCTTGGTTCATTTTCACATTAATGTATTGTATCCGTCTGTAAAAATGGGCATCTTTCTCTGCTCTTGAAAGAATTGACCAGGTTTCTGGCGTTGTACTTAACTCAGGCATAAATTCCCAAACAGAGGATTCTTTAAAACTAGTGACTTCATTAAAGGTTTCTATAGTCCCTTCTGGCATCGGCTCCATGTTTTGCAGAGTGCCCCATATTTTTTCTTGATTTTCATCTTGATTATTTCTGAATTCCACCATATCGGTCATCGAATCATAAAATTGTAAAAACTGAACCTTTTTAGTACCGGGCTCCTCAAATGTATACGTCTTAGCGTCCTCAATTCCTAGTGTTGATTTAATTGCTGTCATCCATTGCGTCACCATCGTTGAGAAGTTTTCTTGAGATTCCGTTTCAATCTCATTTACTACCATAATTTGGGCGTTTAGTCCCGTTGTAACTGCTAATAAAAATGTGAAAATTGCTTTTTTCATTCTGTTATGTATTTAAGTTTATTGATTAAATTAATTCATCATTCCAGTAGAAAGTTCTGGAACCAGTTGAAGTGTTTCTACCTTTTCGCCATACATCTCAATAGAGGCGTCAAAATTAGCAATATCTTCAGCCCAAGATCCCCAACCAAATAGTTTGTTGTAATCTTCTTCCCAAGTTGTATCACTTGAGGTCATAGTGCGTTCATAACTTGAAAAGCCAACAACTCTTACAAATTGGTTTCTATTTCCTCCACTTTCAAGTCTAAACAAAAGTACACTAACATCAATTTCTCTTAATTTTAAGATCTCTGTTATTCTTGACATAAATCTTCTGAAGTGCAATATTTTATCCGCTTTCACATCATATACTGTTCTTTTAATGTATTTTGATGGGACATCTGTTTCCGGATTAAAGTTATAGGATCCATTGTTTAGGCGAGTCCATCTTTTTTGACCTTCTTCATTTGCTATGTATTTTGAAACATTTTTATTCCAATACGCCCCCTCAACAGAACGATCCATATCGTAATCTGCAGGTTTTTTGTTTGCTTCAATTCTTTCGTAAGTCCCCGAATTTGGACCTGTGATAACTTTGTAGGTAAAAATTGCAAGCTCGGGTGTCGAATTAAATGTTTTTGTTTTGAGTGCTACAGCAGATTCAAATTTCTGAACCATATTGGCTTTTGGAGTGTAACGCCATGTGTTCCAATATTCTTGATTTGAATTTCTTTGTCCAAAAACAACTGTTGACACACAAAAAGTTAAAATAATAAGGAGTTGATTTTTCATTTTTTTAAAAATTAAATTGTTTACGCTTACAAGTTAAAACTTATACTTGTAAAATGCAAGTTAATTTTAAATGCTAAAAATGAAAAATATTTGTCGGGATGACAGGATTTGAACCTGCGACCACACGACCCCCAGCCGTGTACGC
>JABAZA010000034.1 GCA_018608725.1 Flavobacteriaceae bacterium | reverse complement strand
CTTTTAAGAGTATTTTTGTATTAAATGGCTCGATTTTTGAAAAACCAAAGTTACGTATATTTTTTTTTGATTTTTATATTTTAATCATTCGATTCACTGGTAAATTAATCAATATGCATAAGCAAATAAAATTCTTTTTAGTCTTCCTTTTATTTTTTGGAACTTTTAATGGATACACACAAAATGATAACAAACCATTTATTGTTGTTTTAGATGCTGGTCACGGTGGTAAAGACCCTGGAAGACCTACGAACTTCGGATATAAAGAAAAGGATATTGCTTTAAAAATTGTGTTAAAAATAGGTGAAAATTTAAAAAAACATAAAAACATCAAAGTCATCTATACCCGAAAAACCGATGTATTTATTGAATTAAGACAACGCGCAAAGATTGCCAATAAAGCAGATGCTGATTTGTTTGTATCAGTACATTGCAACGCACACAACTCACAGGCTCATGGTACTGAAACCTATGTGTTAGGGCTTGGAAGAAACGAATCTAATTTTAGAGTTGCAAAAGAAGAAAATGAAGTTATTTTCTACGAAGATGATTATGAAACTAATTATGAAGGTTTTGATCCTAACTCTCCTGAAACCTTAATTGGATTGACCCTTATGCAAGAAGATTATTTAGATCAAAGTATATTATTAGCACGGAATATTCAAGACAACTTTACCAATAGGTTAAAACGAAAAAACAGAGGTGTTAAACAAGCCGTTTTTTGGGTCTTACACAACACCTACATGCCAAGTGTTTTGATTGAGACAGGCTTTATAACAAACAAAAGTGAAGGAGATTATCTAAACTCCGTTGAAGGTAGTAACAATATATCAAAAAGCATATCGGATGCAATTCTGGATTATAGGTCAAATTTGAATACAGAAACCTTTGTTCAAGAAGGCAGACCTTCAACGGAGGAGGTTGAGACAACTCCCGAAACAGTGAAGCCTGTAGAACCAGACAACAGCCCAAATAATAGTGATACATCCATAGTGTTTAAAGTTCAAATCGCGGCGGGCTCTAAAAAATTAGCTACAAAATCGTATAATTTCAATGGACTAAACGACATATCAAGAACCAAATCAAAATCAATGTACCGTTACTTTTATGGACAGACTTCAAGTTATGACACAGTTGTTGAACTTAAAAATGAAGCACTAAACAAGGGTTATAAAAGTGCCTTTATTGTGGCTTATAAAAATGGTGAGAGAATAGCAATTAAAACCGCCTTAAAATCTACCGAATAATAGACCTTATTGTTTAAAATTTATTCTTAGATTTGTAAGAAGAAAAAACTATTATATTGAAATTGTCTAAGGAAATTAAAACGGCTATTTTAGTCCTCTCAGGAATACTGCTTTTCATCTTTATTTTTTACTATTTAAAAGGTGAAAACATTCTTGACAACTCTAAAAAAATCTCTGCAATTTATGATAATGTCGAAGGATTGGCGCCGTCTGCTGCGGTTACTATTAATGGTCATAAAATTGGAAAAGTTCAATCAATACATTTTACAAATGACCTATCAGGGAAATTAAATGTCAATATGCTTATTGATAGTGATTTCGAATTCTCAAAAAATAGTACCGCTCAATTATACGAAGCAGGTCTTATTGGTGGGAAAGCCATTGCGATTATCCCAGCCTTTGACGGGGCTCCAAACGTTGAGTCTGGAGACCTACTTAGCTCAGATGTCAAACCAGGACTTACGGATTTGGTAAATCAACGCTTAACACCACTTCAAGAAAAAATGGAGACGATGATGGTTAGTGCAGATACCCTTCTGGTAAATCTCAACTCCCTTTTTGATGCCCAAACCAAATCGAATATAAAATCAAGTATTGCCGAATTAAGTACAACAATTGCATCGTTTAAATCTACCTCAGAATCTTTAAATGATCTAGTGGTCGATAACTCATCATCAATTGGACAAACAATCACTAATTTTAATAAAATATCTGAAGATTTAACAAGTTTGAGTACTTCATTAGCGGCAGCTGATTTTGATACGATTATGGCGGATTTAAAATCAACAATTTCAAGTTTTAACCAATTATTAAGTGCTATCGAAAATGGAGAAGGATCCGTTGGTAAACTCATGAAAGATGAGGCGGTTTACAACAACCTTGAAGGCGCAACCAAGCAATTGGAAGAACTTTTAGAAGACATGAAACTAAATCCAAAACGTTATGTGCATTTCTCTCTTTTTGGAAAAAAAGCCAAACAATACGATTCTGAAGGAAACGAACTAAAGAACAAAAAATAGCCAAATGAATTTTTTGCCAAATGTAATTTTTGCAATAATCCTTTTTATAGGTATTGGCTTTTTTGTTAAAAATATTCGCAAACTAAAACGCAATATTTACCTTGGAAAAGATGCAAATATTAGTGGTGACTCCAAAACTCGTTGGAAAAATATGGCACGCATTGCTTTGGGTCAAAGTAAAATGGTAAGCCGTCCAATTTCTGGTATCCTTCACATTATTGTTTATATAGGCTTTGTAATTATTAACATCGAAGTCTTAGAAATTATCATTGATGGTTTGTTTGGAACCCATCGTATTTTTTCTGGTATTGGATCTCTTTATGGTGTTTTAATTGGAACTTTTGAAATTCTTGCAGCCTTGGTCTTTATAGCCGTTGTAATTTTTTGGTTTCGAAGAAATGTGGTAAAAATTAAACGGTTTTTAAGCTCTGAAATGAAAGGTTGGCCCAAATTAGATGGAAACTTAATCCTCTATTTTGAGATTGTATTAATGGGCTTGTTTATCCTCATGAATGCAACTGATGCAGAATTTCAATCTATGAATTCTGGGAACGTGATCAGTCAATTTTTTGCGCCAATGTTTGAAGGCTATAATATTCATTTGATTGAACGTGTTGCGTGGTGGATGCACATAATCGGAATTTTAATTTTCTTAAATTATCTATATTATTCAAAACATTTACACATACTATTAGCCTTTCCGAATACCTATTTTGGCAACCTAAATCCCAAAGGTCAATTTAATAACTTAGAAGCCGTTACCAACGAAGTGAAGTTAATGATGGACCCTAATGTAGATCCTTTTGCAGCGACTGCTGACGATGCTTCAGTTCCGGATAAATTTGGTGCAAGTGATGTTCAAGATTTAAATAAGATACAACTTTTAAATGCCTACTCCTGTACAGAATGCGGACGCTGTACAAGCGAATGTCCCGCCAATCAAACGGGCAAAAAACTATCTCCACGTAAAATTATGATGGACACACGGGATCGTTTGGTAGAAGTAGGTCGTAATATAGATGCCAATAAAGGCACCTTTGTCGATGACGGTAAACAGCTTTTAGGGGATTATATTACCAACGAAGAATTATGGGCCTGTACCAGCTGTAATGCCTGTGTAGAAGCCTGCCCCATTAGTATCGATCCACTTTCAATAATCCTTGAAATGCGTCGCTACTTAGTCATGGAACAAAGTGCAGCTCCGATGGAATTAAACACAATGATGTCTAATATTGAAAATAATGGAGCCCCTTGGCCTTACAATCAAATGGACCGATTAAACTGGAAAAACGAATAAAAAATCAATAAAACAAACACATGAAAAGAGAAGAAGCAGATAAACTATTACACGAAAAAGTGGAAGCTGGAGAACTTATAAGCCCAGTACTTCCAGGTGGAGTTAAAAATTATTTAATAGACATAGACGGTACTATTACTGATGATGTGCCAAATGAAGAACCAGAGCGTATGGAAACTTGCTTGCCTTTTTTAGATGCACTTAAAACATGTAATAGCTGGTATGACGAAGGGCATATGATTTGCTTTTTTACATCACGTACAGAGTCACACAGAGAAGTTACTCAAAATTGGTTGAAGCAGCATGGCTTCAAATACCACAGCCTTTTAATGGGTAAACCAAGAGGTGGAAATTACCATTGGATTGATAATCATTTAGTAAAAGCAACGCGTTACAATGGTAAATTTACCGATCTAGTAGAAAAAGAAGTTACAATCGAAGTTTTTGACGACGGTCAACACGATTAATATTTTAGACAATGAGCGATGTATTAAAAGTACCTACAATGGCCGAATTTATGGCCCAAGGCAAGCAACCCGAAGTTTTGTTTTGGGTCGGTTGTGCGGGTAGTTTTGACGACCGTGCCAAAAAAATCACCAAAGCTTTTGTGAAATTATTACACAAGGCAGAAGTCGATTTTGCGGTATTAGGTGCCGAGGAAAGCTGTACTGGCGATCCTGCCAAACGGGCTGGAAACGAATTTTTATTTCAAATGCAAGCAGTTACCAATATCGAAGTATTAAATGCTTATGAGGTAAAAAAAATTGTAACGGCTTGTCCACATTGTTTTAATACGCTTAAAAACGAATATCCATCCTTAGGAGGAGACTATCAAGTCATGCACCACACTCAATTTTTAAAAAGTCTTCTTGATGAAGGACGCTTAACAATTGAAGGTGGAAAATTTACAGGCAAACGCATTACATTTCATGATCCTTGTTATCTAGGTCGTGCAAACGATGTATATGAAGCTCCTCGTGATCTAATTAAAAAGTTAGATGCCGAACTGGTGGAGATGAAAAATTGTCGCAAAAAAGGACTCTGTTGTGGTGCTGGTGGAGCTCAAATGTTTAAAGATGCAGAGCCTGGAAACAAAGAAGTCAACATCGAACGAACCGAACAGGCTATGGAAACCAAGCCTCAAATTATAGCTGCAGGCTGTCCATTTTGTAATACCATGATGACCGATGGTGTTAAGAACAAAGCAGAAGGCCAGATTGAAGTTATGGATGTGGCTGAATTGATTGCTAATGCAAACGATTTATAAAATAAAATATCTGAAAAACAAATGTTTGTAAATTTTGATTCCCTCCCTGATAATTCTCGTATTTGGATCTATCAATGCAACCGCTCTTTTTCTGACTCTGAATTACAAGAGATCTCTGAAAAATTAAAAGCGTTTTTAGAAGGATGGACGGCTCATGGAGCCGACTTACAATCCGGTTTTGAAATTAAATACAAACGTTTTATTGTCATCGCTTTGGATCAGCAAGTGAACGCTGCTACAGGTTGTTCTATTGATGCTTCTGTGAAGTTTATTCAAGAACTTGAAAAAGCCTACAAGGTTGATTTGATGGATAAAATGAATGTTTCCTACAAGCAAGGCGAATATGTGGCTTATAAAACGTTGACCGATTTTAAAAAAATGGCTAAAGACAAAGCTGTTTCTAAAAATACAATTGTATTTAATAACCTTGTAAATTCCAAGGCAGAATACGCAGAATTTTGGGAAGTGCCTGCATCTGAAAGTTGGCACAGTCGGTTTGTTTAAAACTATTCAGTAGTCCAAAATGGCAATTCATTTGGATTTTGAGAATGTGCAAGTTCTAATTTTAATAACCTTTTTTTAATTGGGATTCCACCTGCATAACCCACAAGTTTATTTGTTGAACCAATTACCCTATGGCAGGGTATGATAAGTGCAAGCGCATTGGCACCATTGGCAGAGGCAACAGCTCTTACAGCTTTTTCATCTCCAATTTGTTTTGCCAATTTTAAATAGGACATTGTTTTTCCATAAGGGATGCTTAGCAAAGCCTCCCAAACGCTGCATTGAAACGCTGTTCCAACCATTTTGATAGGAAATGTAAACACGCTTCGAGTTCCATCTAAGTAAGCTTCAACTTGTAATTGAACCTCTCTCAAAAGAGGTGTTTCTTTCTCAATATACTCAGCGTTTAAACCAGTTTGTATTCGTGTATCGACTCTAGATCGCATTTTTCGATAACGGTAATCTAATAAGCAAATCTGATTTTCAAAACATCCAATAATCAATTCTCCAATTGCAGTTTTGAAGTACTGTATAAAAATGGTGTTTTTTGAGGCCATACTTTAGTTAATGGAAAACCGAACAGTAACCTCACTTTCTATTTTAATTCCTGAAAATTCAATATCAAGAGGTTCTTCCAGTTTCATCTCAGCGCTATACGCCATCTTTACACGTCCATTTCTTAAATTGTAAGAATTGTTATAATACTTTTCAGAAATAAAAATTGCTTTTCCAAGCGATTGTTCTAGAGGCGTAACCAATGCTGTGGCTTGTGCTTTTGCTTTCAGTATTGCTTTAGATCGTAAGGCCATTTTTAAGGCCTCCGTTTTTGAGTATTTTGTTTTTGTTAGTTGCACATTAGAAATACCTTTTGCTTCCAAATGGATTAATACATTACTTGCTGTAAGTCCATCATAGACAACCAATTCGTACGCCTTTGACTTCAGTACACTTTTTTTTCTTAAAAAATATTTTTTATAATTACTGGCAAGGTCTTCAATCTTTAATTGTTTTTTAAGATCGATGTTTAAGTTTTCTAAAACTTCAGCCAATAGTTGTTCTTGAGTTTCAACAGATGTTTTGTTGCGGTCTTCTTTTTCTTGAATTAGAATAGATAAATAAATACGATCGGGTTGCACTAATGAATCAACCTTTGCAGTGGTTTCTAAATAGGGGTGATCAATAAAATTTTTAGTTTGAGAGAATCCAATAAAGGTACTTGCAATAAAAAATACTACTGTAAGAAAATTTTTCATGTGTTAATTTTTAGTTTTAATTGTCTGTGCAATTAGTATTCCAAAGTTAACCGAAATTACAATTTAAGTTGTATTAACTGTGAAGAATCAGAGTTTTGAGACTAAGTCTAACAACAATTACTATTGGGGTCACAACAAGACTCCTTGTTCAAATCTGATAACCTTATACGTTGTTTGTTTTCAGGAATCCCACATTGGTCTTGTGCTAAACAATTGGTTTGTTTCGTAGTTAATAAGAAATTATTACCGTCAAACTCAAGTCCAAATTTTCCAATTGTTTCCGAACTATTAACCGATGTTTGGTATTCGACTTCAATTTCTAAATCGTCTATTTTCAAAACGTTTTCAGAAAGTTCAATGATGTTCAGTAATTTTTCGGGGTGCAGTCTGTGGTCATAATCATTAGCATTCCAAAGTTGAAAATTGGCTACTTCCTCATTTCTAACAACTCCGCCGCAGTCGATAAACGCTTTTGTTATTTTTCCGACTTCAGTAACATGAAAGTGTTTAGGGACCAATTCACCCTCAGGCAATTGAAATCCAATAGTGTCTAAACTTTTTAAAACTGCTTTAACTTCAGATAATTTCATAGATATATTTTTTGGATTTTTACTGTTGAGATTAAATTCTGAATAAATATAATATAAATTATGCGTTTATAACTTATAAATGTGATCAACTCAGACGAATCACCTCGATTTAGTTATGGAGTTCAGATCAATTAAAATAAATCTCAAATATTAAATTGCTCATAAAAATATTCAGAATTTATATTAAAAACAGTAATTTGGTATTGAATTTAACGGCTACTTTTTTTTAAACTATTTATGCGTCATTTTTTTGCAGTCTTTTGTTTCATTTTTTCACTCTCACTTTTAGCTCAAGAGTCGAGTTCACCACTAGATGCTCCAGATTTAGAGCTTCAAAAAATATGGGTGGACAGCACCTATACTGCGCTTAGTCTCAAAGAAAAAATTGGACAGTTGTACATGAGTCAAGTATTTTCTAATCAGGATCAAGCCACAAAAAAATCGATTTTAAACCAAATTAAGACCAATTATATTGGTGGGGTTATATATTCAAATGGTGGCCCCATTCGACAAGCTCAATTGAACAATGAATTACAAGCTGCCTCAAAAATTCCTTTACTAGTCGGAATGGATGCGGAGTGGGGACTGAGTATGCGTTTAGACTCTACCTATGCGTTTCCATGGAATATGACTTTAGGAGCAGTGAAAGACATGAGCCTTATTCGTCAAACTGGGATTCAAATAGGCGAACATTGTAAACGGATTGGTGTCCATTTTAATTTTGCACCCGTTGTTGACATCAATACCAACCCTAACAACCCAATCATTGGAAATCGTTCATTTGGAGAAGATAAAAACGAAGTCTCCAAACGAGCATGGGCGTTTATGGAAGGCATGCAAAGTGCGGGCGTATTGGCAAATGCCAAACATTTTCCCGGGCATGGCGATACCAGTTCCGATTCGCATAAAACCCTTCCAACAATTAATTTTTCAGCGAAACGTATTGATTCTGTTGAACTCTATCCTTACAAAAAACTTATTTCAAAAAACCTGTCTTCAGTGATGGTAGCACATCTTAACGTGCCCAACCTCGATTCAAGATCCAACTATCCTTCTTCTTTATCCTATCCCATTGTGACAGATTTACTAAAACAAAAATTAGGGTTTAAGGGGTTGATTTTTACGGATGCACTTAGTATGAAAGGAGCCTCAAACTTTAGCAGTCCTGGAGAAATCGATTTACAAGCATTTTTGGCTGGCAATGATGTGATGCTCATGTCAAATGATGTCACTCAAGGCATTGCTGCCTTGGAAAAAGCTGTGGTATCGGGACTTATTTCTGAGGAGCGGTTGGCACATTCTGTCAAAAAAATATTAAAAGCCAAATACAAAGTTGGGTTGCATCAATTTAAGCCCATTGAAACGACGAATTTAGTAGCGGATTTAAACCGTCAAAAAGATGATGTATTGTATGGGGAATTGATGGAAAATGCAATCACACTCGTTCAAAATAAAAAAAATAACTTACCCCTAAAAAATTTAGAATTACACAAGATCGCCTATGTCAAAATGGGCGATGCTGATGCCTCTCCGTTTATAAATTCGCTTCACAAATACACGAAAGTTGATGTGGTAAATTCAAAAAACTTAGATGGATTGATTGCCTCTTTAAAAAACTACAACACCGTGATTGTTGGATTTCATAAATCCAATGCAAATCCATGGAAATCGTATCAATTTACGGATAAGGAACTCGTATGGCTTTATGAAATTTCCAGAACCAACAACGTCATTTTAACAGTGTTCGCAAAACCGTATGCGTTAGATGATTTTAAAACGTTTGAGAATTTTGAAAGCATTTTGATGGCTTATCAAAACAGTCCGATTGCACAGCAAAAAGCGGCTCAAATTATTTTTGGAGGCCTGTCTGCTAAAGGAGTTCTTCCTGTATCTTGTGGTGTAAAGTTTAAAGCAGGTGATGGACTTCAAACCACTGCATTAAATCGGTTGACATATGGATTGGCAGAATCTGTTGGGATGGATTCAAGTCATTTGCAAAAAATTGACTCTATCGCCAACCATGCCATTTCAGAACAAATGACACCTGGTATTCAACTTTTAGTAGCACGTAAAGGAACCGTGATTTACGAAAAATCGTTTGGATATCACACCTATAATAATGCATCTGAAGTTAAGTTTAATAACCTTTATGATGTCGCATCACTAACTAAAATATTGGCAACCCTTCCATTGCTTATGGAACTTATCGATTCAGGAGTCATCACTCTTGATGCTACTTTAGGAGACTTGCTACCTTCTTACAAAAACACCAATAAAGAAACCATTACTATTCAAGAAATGTTGTCTCACTATGCACAACTAAAACCATGGATTCCATTTTATGTATCCACCTTAGATTCGATCACTGAAAAGCCAAACCCTAAGTTTTACAAATCGAAACCCTCTAAGAAGTTTCCAATTAAGGTGAATGAACGTTTGTATTTAAGAACCGATTTTAAAGACAGCATTCAAAATCAGATTATCAACTCAGAACTGCTCGAAGAAAAAGAGTATCGATACAGTGATTTACCTTACTATATTTTAAAATTAATCATTGAAAAACACTACGATTTATCTTTAGAAACCTTGGTACAACAGCATTTTTACAAGCCATTAGGAGCCAATTACACGACCTATAAACCCTTAGAGAAATTTAATAAATTCGATATTATTCCCACAGAAATAGACGATTATTTCCGTTATGATACTGTGCATGGTTATGTGCATGATATGGGGGCTGCGATGCAAGATGGTGTTGGTGGACATGCGGGTCTATTTAGCAATGCCAATGATGTTGCAAAGTTGATGCAGATGTATCTTCAGGAAGGATTTTACGGCGGCAAGCGTTATTTTTCCACGGATACTTTTAAGGCGTTTAATACCTGTCATTACTGCGATGAAGAAAACCGTCGAGGGATTGGATTTGACAAACCACAGTTAGAAGATGAAGGCCCTACTTGTGGCTGTTTGTCAATGACCAGTTTTGGGCATTCAGGATTTACAGGAACTTATGCGTGGGCAGATCCAGAAGAAGAAATAGTTTATGTATTTTTGGCAAATAGAACGTATCCGAAATCGGAAATAAATCGACTTTCAGAAGAAAATATTAGAACAGAGATACAACGTTTAATCTACGAATCAATTTTAGAGTAATATGAATATAGGCATTGTGTGTTATCCCACCTTTGGAGGAAGTGGCGTTTTGGCGACAGAATTAGGATTGGAGCTTTCTCGCAAAGGACATGAAGTACATTTTATTACTTACAGTCAACCCGTCCGCTTAGAACTATTGAATTCTAAGGTGCATTTTCACGAAGTAAATGTTCCAGAATATCCCTTATTTCATTACCAGCCTTATGAGTTGGCATTGTCTAGTAAGCTTGTGGATATGGTTAAAATTCATAAAATTGATGTCTTGCATGTGCATTATGCCATTCCGCATGCCTATGCAGCCTATATGGCTAAAAAAATGCTTCATGAAGAAGGAATCGATGTTCCAATTGTGACCACCCTACATGGTACTGATATCACCCTAGTAGGAAGTCACCCTTTTTATAAAACAGCAGTGACGTTTAGCATTAATAAATCAGATGCTGTAACCTCTGTTTCTCAAAATTTAAAAGAAGATACCCAACGTTTATTTCGTACGAAAAAAGAAATAAAAGTCGTTCCGAATTTTATTGATATTGATAAATATAAAATCACTTATAAAGATTGTGATCGTGATCTTTTGGCACTTCCTGAGGAACGTGTGATTACACATGTGAGTAATTTTAGACCTGTCAAATGCATTGGTGATGTCATTGAAATTTTTTATAGAATTCAAAAAGAACTTCCAGCTAAATTAATAATGGTGGGTGAGGGACCTGAGCGTAAAGAAGCAGAACAACTTTGTAGAACTCACAACATAGAAGACAAGGTTGTGTTTTTGGGAAACAGCAGTGAAGTGGATAAAATTTTATGTTTTAGTGATTTGTTTTTGTTGCCTTCTAAAACAGAGAGTTTTGGATTGGCTGCCTTAGAAGCCATGGCATCTGGAGTTCCTGTGATTTCGAGTAATTCTGGAGGCATTCCAGAAGTTAATATTCAAGGTGTTTCTGGGTTTTTAAGTCCTGTTGGTGCGGTTGATGAAATGGCTCAAAATGCTCTTAAGATTCTTAAAGACGACACGACTTTAAATGCCTTTAAAAAAGGGGCACAAACTACGGCAACAAAATTTGATATTCATAAAATAGTGCCTTTTTACGAAGCTATTTATGAAGAAGCACTTAAAAACTGCATTTCAATTTAATTCGTAAGAAGATTCTCCACTTAATAGCGTTGGAATTTTTGTTTTTATAATAATACAATTACTTTTACACTCTAAAGACTTAAGTACTCGTATATGGCAGGAAATGCATTTGGATCGATTTTTAAACTGACAACTTTTGGAGAATCTCATGGAACTGCTATCGGAGGGGTGATAGATGGATGTCCTGCTGGGATAACATTAGATTTTGAAGCCATTCAGCACGAAATGGACCGTCGTAAACCTGGACAATCTAATATTGTAACCCAACGAAAAGAACCTGATACCGTTAAGTTTCTCTCTGGAATCTTTGAAGGAATCACTACAGGAACCCCTATCGGTTTTGTGATTGAAAATGCCAATCAAAAATCCAAGGATTATACACACATAAAAGATGTATTCCGTCCAAGCCATGCCGATTTTACGTATACCGAAAAATACGGTCAACGTGACTATAGAGGTGGTGGTCGCAGTTCGGCTCGTGAAACGGCCTGTCGGGTGGTTGCTGGTGCCATTGCAAAACAATTTTTAAATACAATTGAAATAAACGCTTATACTTCATCCGTTGGAGAGATAACTCTCAACAAATCGTATAAAGATTTAGATTTAGCCAAGGCTGAAACAAACGATGTGCGTTGTCCAGATACAGCAGTTGCAGAACAAATGATCTCTAAAATAAAAGCCATTCGAAAGGAAGGAGATACCATAGGAGGCGTTATATCTTGTGTGATTAAAAATGTCCCCGTTGGATTAGGGGAACCCGTTTTTGATCGTTTACATGCACAGTTAGGAAAAGCAATGCTATCCATTAATGCTGTCAAAGGCTTTCAATATGGAAGTGGATTCGAAGGCACGCAACTCAAAGGAAGTCAACACAACGATGCTTTTAATACCGATGGTTCTACCAAAACGAATTTATCAGGCGGTATTCAAGGTGGAATAAGTAATGGAATGGACATTTATTTTGATGTGGCGTTTAAGCCGGTTGCTACAATTATGCAAGCTCAAGATACGATTGATAAGGATGGTAATGAAGTTGAAATGCACGGAAAAGGCCGTCACGATCCTTGTGTCGTCCCACGTGCAGTCCCGATTGTCGAAGCCATGGCTGCCTTGGTCATTGCCGACTTTATGCTGTTAAATCGGCTTAGTAAAGCTTAGAACTTAAATACAAACATATATGAAATCACTTGCGCTACATTGGAAAATATTAATAGGCATGCTCGCTGGTGTGACCTTTGGTTTTATAATGCTCGAAGTAGGAGGTGCTGATTTTGTGGCAAATTGGATCAAACCCATCGGTACAATTTTTGTCAAACTACTGAAATTAATTGCAGTCCCGCTTATTTTAGCCTCGCTCATCAAAGGGATTTCAGATCTAAAAGACATTTCAAAATTTGCGTCTATTGGACTCAAAACCATTATAATTTATGTACTCACCACGGTCATTGCAATTAGTATTGGTTTGATTTTAGTGAATTCCTTTAATCCCGGGGATGGGGTTTCTTCTGAAACCATCTCAAAACTGACAGAAACTTATGCCGATAACAGCAGTGTGCAAGGAAAAATTGCGGAAGCAGGCCGTCAACAAGCCAGTCGTCCTTTAGATTTTCTTGAGGATATGGTGCCCGATAATGCCTTTTCAGCATTAAGCAACAATAAGCTGATGCTTCAAGTGATTTTCTTAGCGATGTTTTTAGGAATTTCTCTGTTGTTAGTTGGTGAAAAAAGTGCCAAACCCCTTAAGGATGTTTTTGATTCCTTGAATGATGTTGTCCTAAAAATGGTCGATTTAATCATGCTAACCGCACCTTATGCCGTATTTGCATTGTTGGCCAATGTGGTAGTCTCTTCAGGAGATCCAGAGTTGTTGTATGCCCTTTTGTTTTATTCGGGGGTGGTTGTAGGAGGTTTGCTATTAATGGTCTGTTTTTACCTTTTTTTGGTGTCTGTAATCACCAAAAAGAACCCCTTATGGTTTTTAAAACAAATCAGTCCAGCACAGTTATTAGCCTTTTCTACCAGCAGTAGTGCTGCAACCCTTCCAGTGACCATGGAGCGTGTCGAAGAACATTTAGGGGTGGATAAAGAAGTGTCTAGTTTTGTGTTGCCTGTTGGAGCAACGATCAATATGGATGGCACCAGCTTGTACCAAGCCGTGGCGGCTGTGTTTATCGCACAGGCTTTGGATTTTGATTTGACTTTTGCAGATCAACTAACCATTGTACTTACCGCACTTTTAGCCTCTATTGGGAGTGCAGCTGTACCAGGAGCTGGTATGGTTATGCTCGTAATTGTATTGGAATCGGTTGGCTTCCCAGCGGATAAGCTGGCCATTGGATTGGCACTTATTTTTGCGGTGGACCGTCCTTTAGACATGTGCCGTACCATGGTAAATGTCACTGGCGATGCCACAGTGTCTATGATTGTTGCCAAGTTTGAAGGCAAGCTTCACAAACCTAAATCCAAGGAATGGGACGACCATTTGGAGGAGGTGATTTAA
>JABAZA010000027.1 GCA_018608725.1 Flavobacteriaceae bacterium | reverse complement strand
TATTAAGCTTTTGACTCATTTCCATTGAGATGGCAGAACGATCAAATTTAATTTTACCAGCCAAAGTTTCAATGACACAAGAATTGTCTTTATCATTTAATTCGGCAATTTTTCCATGCATACCACTTTTGGTAATTACTTTATTTCCTTTTTTAAGCGCTGCAGCAAATGCTTTTTCTTTTTTTGCACGCCTCATTTGAGGAGCAATCATAAAAAAATAAATGATTACTGCCATTAAAATAAAGGGAGTAAACTGACTAAGACCTTCCATAGTGTATTGTTATAGTGTTATTAATTATTGTACGCTAACAGGTTTGTTAGCAGGAGTTTTTGCAGGTGCATTTGGATCTGGAACGATAAAAGCAGAAATTTTTACTTGCTCTTTTCCCTTTTCAGTATTGGTAGTCAACGTAATTGTTTTAGATACTTTATTGGCACCTTTTCCATTAAATTTTACACTAAACTGAGACGATGCTCCTGGCATTAGTGGTTCTCTATTCCATCCTTGAGGAACTGTACATCCACAAGTACTTTTGATATCTGTAACTACTAAAGGAGAATTACCCGAATTTGTGTAAGAAAATACAGTTTCAACCGGAGTACCGTTCATAATCTGACCAAAATCATGTTCTGTTTTGTCAAATGAAATGGTTGGAAAAACAATTGCTTGCGCGTCTCTTTCAGCAGCTTTAGTAACGTTTTCTTGGTTTATTTTTTCAGCAGCATTTTCTTTACAAGAAGTAAAAACGAAACTGGCCACAGCTAAAGTTAAAATTAATTTTTTCATGATTGATTTTTAATGGTTAATAATTCTAATGTATTAAATAAGGGTATAAATGTAATTAAAAATTTACATTAATCCACGTCCTGTCTTATTTAAGGTTTTATTTTCAATATGCTCTTTTACAATTTTATCTAATACACCATTTATAAAGACATTACTTTTTGGTGTGGAGTATTCTTTGGCAATTTCTATGTATTCATTAATAGATACTTTGGTAGGAATGGACGGAAATTCATGAAATTCACAAATAGCCATCTGAAGCAGTACAAAATCAATATCCGCAATACGATCCTTGTCCCAATTTTTAGTTTTTAAACTAATTTCTTCCGTGTAAAGCTCTAAATTTTTAATGGTATTCTTTAATAAATTTAAGCCAAATTCTTTATCCTCCTCATCTTTGAACAGCTTTGGAGTAAAATAATCATCATAATTTTTTTCCTTAGATTTATTTAAAATCTTCACCATAGCCGTATTAACTACTGGCAAATCATCGATCCAAGTCAAGTTTCGATCTTCAAGATAATTATATAATTTTTCATTGGGTGCAATCACTTCTTTGAATAACTCCACTATAAACTGACGGTCTTTATTGTATGAAAAAGACTCAGATGCCATATAATTGGCAAAACGGGCACTTTCGAGAATGGCTCTAAAAATCACTTCTACATACTCATTATCCAAATCCCAATTGTGAACTTTGTGGCGTTTAATTGCATTTTTTAGATGTTGATTTTCAGACAACTGAACCAATAAGGCATTTTTAACAAACTTCTTATTCGGATTTAAATCCTCAGAAGTTAAAAGATGTTTTTGTTGTGATTTCTCTTGCTGATCCTTTGCTTTTTCATGTACTTTAACGAGTAAAGAGAGCATTAGCAAATAAAGTTCATACATGCTATCCATACTCAGTTCAAGGAATTTTTCGTCAGAGTTTATGTTTAGTTCTTCTGATCTTTTGAGAGCGTAAATAACTTGCATTACTTTGGTTCGAATATGTCTTCTATTCAGCATGGTATAAAGAACTTATTGGTTAAAAATCAAATAAATTGATCTACGTTAATTATTATTCTTACAATTCAAATTAAATTGCCAGACAAAAATAGTATTATTTTGGTTCTAAAAATCCAAAAAAATGTTTTTTTACGGACGATCTTTATTACTTAAAACAAGTATCTTTGTAGTTTAAGCATAAGCCTTCTTTTCAGGTTGTGAAAGCAAAAACAAACCGAGTGTGTTAAAAGTGTTAGCCTCTATGGAAATAATTAATAGCAAACCCACCTTCGACAACAGGCACATATAAGCGTTAAAAGAAAAAAAATAAAGACACATGAAGGAGCTTAAGTATTTAAATAAGTATTTTTTAAAATATCGGTATCGAATTATTTTAGGTATTCTTATCACGATTGGCTCTAAGGTTTTTGCACTGTTTACTCCCCAACTGATTGGAAAATCCATTTCTTTAATTTCAGATCAGATTACAAATCCTAGCAGTACGGAGGTATTCCGACATGAAATTAGTTTAAATATTTTATTCATTTTTGGAGCTGCTATTGCAACAGGTATATTTACTTTTTTGATGCGACAAACTATTATTAATGTATCTCGTTACGTTGAATTTGATTTGAAAAATGAAATTTACAATCACTACCAACAACTTTCCATCGCTTTTTATAAACGAAACCGTACGGGAGATTTAATGAACCGAATTAGTGAAGACGTGAGTAAAGTACGAATGTATATTGGTCCTGCATTGATGTACACGATCAATACGTTAACGCTTTTTATTGTCGCGTTTTTTTATATGTACAACCAATCGCCTACTCTGACACTTTACACTATTTTACCCCTTCCTTTTTTATCTGTATCAATCTATTTTTTAAGTAAACGTATTCACAAACAAAGTACCATTGTTCAAGCGCATCTCTCTACACTATCTTCCTCAACTCAAGAATTTTTTAGTGGAATTTGGATCACAAAAGCATACGCACTCGAAACGCAAACGGAAAACACGTTTTCGGAACTCGCAAATTCACAACGCAAAAAGCGACTGGGCCTGTCAAAAATACAAGCTTTCTTTTTTCCTTTAATGTTACTTCTTATTGGTGCCAGTAACTTATTGGTTATTTACATTGGTGGCAAACAATACATGAATGGACAAATTGAGGAACTCGGAGTCATTGCCGAATTCATTATTTATGTGAACATGCTTACATGGCCAGTAGCATCAATTGGCTGGGTCACTTCCTTAGTACAAGAAGCCGAAGCTTCTCAAAAACGAATTAATGAATTTTTAAAGGAGACTCCAAGCATCGTTAATCCTACAAAAATAGCGACTCCTATTAAAGGATCTATTGTCTTTAAACAGGTTCATTTTACTTATGAAGACACCAATATAGAAGCCCTAAAAGGCATTAGTTTTGAGGTGGAAAAAGGAAAAACACTTGCCATTATTGGAGATACTGGTTCTGGAAAATCTACCATACTTGAATTAATCGGAAGGCTATACGACGCTCAAAAAGGAGTCATTGAAATTGATGGGGTAGATATTAAAAACTTAAACTTAACTAGTTTAAGAACGTCCATTGGATTTGTACCACAAGATCCCTTTTTGTTTTCAGACAGTCTAAAAAACAATATCAAATTTGGAAAAAACAATGCTACTGACTCGGAAGTTATTGAGGCTGCTAAAAAAGCAAAGGTTCATAAAAACATCATCAATTTCAAAAATGGGTATGATACCATTTTGGGAGAACGAGGCATCACACTATCGGGAGGTCAAAAACAACGTGTTTCCATTGCGAGAGCCTTTATAAAAAGTCCTGAAATTCTTCTTTTAGATGATTGTCTTTCTGCAGTGGATACAGAAACTGAAGAGCAAATTTTAAATAACATTGAATTGGTAACTAAAGAAAAGACGACCATCATAGTCAGTCATCGAATTTCTTCTGCTAAAAATGCCGATAAAATTATTGTTTTAAATGAGGGTGTGATCACCCAAGAAGGTACACATGATGCACTTATTTGTGTTGAAGGTTATTATAAAAATCTTTATCAAAAACAATTGAGAGAAACGTCTCATTAATATTTGAAAATAAAAAAACACTCGTTTTCAGAAAATAAAATCAAGAATTAGTTGGTGTCTTAATTTATTTTTTGGACTTTTGAATGTAACAATAGCTACTAATAATAGCTCATTATTATTGACACTAAAAGATATGGAACAAGAAGAAATTTATTCAAAAGTTTTAAGAGCTGGAAGACGCACCTATTTTTTTGATGTGAGAGCCACCAAGGCAGGGGACTATTATTTGACTGTAACAGAGAGTAAAAAGTTTACAAACGATGACGGCTCTTTTCACTACAAAAAACATAAAATTTACTTGTACAAAGAAGATTTTACAGAATTCAATGCAATTTTAGCTGAGATGACCGATTATATTATCAACGAAAAAGGACTAGAAGTCATAAGCGAACGGCATCAAAAAGATTATGTTAAAGAAGAATTCACAACTGAAGATTCTAAAGACGAAGCCTCAGCCGACAACTTTACGGATGTGAGTTTTGATGATATTTAGCAACTATAGTTTTTAAATCACTAACGTATTGGCGTCCCATTAGGAACCTTATTCTCAGGGGTCAATAAGATAACTTTATCTGAATCTACAGCTCCAACAACCAAGCATTCACTCATAAAATTAGCAATTTGTTTGTTTTTAAAATTGACATTCGCTACAATTTGCTTGTCCAATAAATCCTCTTTTGAATAGAGATCGGTAATCTGAGCAGATGTTTTTTTGATCCCTATAGCTCCAAAATCTATACTCAATTGGTAAGCAGGATTACGGGCTTCTGGAAAGTCTTTCACTTCAATTATAGTCCCTATTCGAAGGTCTATTTTAGAAAAATCCTCAAAAGTAATGGTCGCACTCATAGCATTCTATTTTATAAAAGGCTGAAGATATAAATTTTTAAGGAGTTCGTAGAAGTAAAGTTCAAATCTTTATATATTTGAAAAAAAACAAGATCTAATGTCATTAACGCCTTCCAATATGCTTCCACTAGGAACTGAAGCACCAGATTTTGAATTATGGGATACTGTTTCAAATTCTTTAAAAACATTAAACAATCTAAAAGGACCACAAGGCACATTAATACTGTTTATCTGTAACCATTGTCCGTTTGTAATTCACATTAATAAAGCCTTAGTTTCTATCGCAAATACCCTTAAAGACAAAGGAATTGGTGTGGTTGCTATTTCTAGTAATGATATCGAAAATTACCCTCAAGATGGCCCTGAACAAATGCAAATACATGCTAAAAACACAAACTATCCTTTCCCCTATTTGTACGATGAAACACAATCTGTTGCTAAAGCCTATGATGCCGCGTGTACTCCTGATTTTTTTCTTTTTGACCCGGCTTTAAAATTACAATACAGAGGACAATTAGATGACTCCAGACCTGGGAATGGACTTCCTGTTGATGGAACTGATTTATTACATGCCGTGCAATGCATGATTGAACATAAAGCAAATACACACCCACAAAAACCAAGTATCGGCTGTAATATTAAATGGAAAACTTCTTGATTTATTTTTTTAAAAGCTAAAATCTATTACTTTTGAATTAGAACTCCAAATTTTAATTCTTATGAAAACTACCTTTCTTTTGGTATTGTGTACCCTCTTTTCACTCACTCATTCCTATTCTCAAAACATTAATTTTTATAAAAATGCTAAAGGCGATACCCACATTTGTGGTGAATTTCCGATAGACTATTTAGAACAAGATACCAATTACAAAGACTGGTTCAATAAATATTACAGTGAATTAAAACTCCCAAAAAAACGACTGCGATTAAAATCTAAACTAAAAAACACAACTGTGGACATCTATTTAGGCACGTGGTGTGGAGATAGTAAAAAATGGGTTCCTCAATTCATTAAATTATGGGATGAATTAGGACTCAAAAGAAGTCAGTTGCGCTTGATTGGTTTATACAATGACGAAACACGCTATAAAATAGCTCCAAATGGTGAAGAACAAGGGAAACAAATTCACCGTGTGCCCGCGTTTATTTTTAAATCAAATAATGTAGAATATGCACGCATCGTGGAATCTCCAAAAAATGATTTAGTTACTGATGTTGCACAACTAGCTCTTGGATTTCCTTCTAAACCAAACTATGAAGGTGCTAATTATCTTTTCAAACTTTTAGACACAAAACCTCTTGAAGTGATACAGAAAAACATAAATGAACATTATAAAATTCTTAGAACTAAAACGCATAACAGTAAGGAATTGAATACCTTAGGTTATGTACTATTAAAAAACAAACGTCTTGAAGAGGCTTTGTTATGTTTTGAGCTCAATACCTATTTATTTGAATACACCCCAAATGTATATGACAGTTACGGAGAAGCCTTAGCAATTAACGGAGAACATTTAAAGGCACTTAAGATGTATGAGAAAGTATTAATGATAGAACCAGAAAATAAAAATGCAAGCGCTCAAAAAAAACACCTAGAAGCGTTGATTGGATTCTAATCTAAGACCTTTATAATATGTAAATCTTCATATTTGAGAATATATCCAGCTTCATTTTTATACCCACCATAAGGTTGAAGGACATATTGAAATTTGTTTTCTAAATACGTTGTTTGAAAACTAGAAGTTTCAGAGTACAATGTTCCGTATTTAGAAAGTCTTAATAAAATATCCATAGTGATGTCAAAGCCTCTAATGGCATATTTATTAGGAAATGTTCCAAATTCTTGTATAAAACGTTCCTGAAATGCGTCTGATAATTGCGAATCAAAATTCACAGATGGATACTGAAAATGTAAATTAGATAAATCATAATTAGAAACATTTATCCCTTCAAAAGCTCTGTTTTTTGAAGTTGTCATCAAAACTATATCACGTTCAATCTCCGTTTCATTATCGTCTTCATCCGTAAGAACCGTTATCCCATTCATCGCATTGAGCATACTGGTAATATTAGACACAAACCCTTCATTATTTGATTCAACAAAAACAAGAGTACGACCTGATAAAAGGGCTGCCTGAACATCTTCTAACATTAAAAAAAACTGTTCAGAACCTTCTTCATCTTTTTTGGAAGTTAATAAAGAGGCCTCTGGAAACTCCGATTTTAAATAATTCGCAGTTGCTAAATTTTTAGCATCATATATAATCAATGTTTGATGTGGTATGGTATCGGACTTTACATAGTTAACCATTTTAGTCCGCATCCATTTTTCATCTGGAATGGTTTGAAATAGATTGGGATAACTGCTATTAGTTTTTACAAAAGGTGAAATCACAGGAATACTATCTCTTTGAACATACTTTGCGGTCAACTCTAGATTTTGAGCTTTAATAGGGCCTAAAATCGCATCGTAATCCGAAAAATTTGTTTGTAGTAATACTGTTTTCAGATCTAGCATTTCTGCATTGGTATCAAAAACCTCCAACTCTGTAGATATCCCAAGACGCTTGGCAGAATCAATCGCCATGACAACTCCCGCATAAAAGTCGGTTGAAATATTAATATACCCATCTCTTTTAAGTTGGCTTTTAGCTAAATCAAGAGAATCAAAGTCAATACTTTTTGTTTTGAAAGGTAATAACAGCGCTATTTTTTTAGGTGAAAAATCAACTAAACTATCTGATAAATTAACAATAGGGAACGATTCAGTCGCAATTTTTTGAATGCTTAGCTTAGGGGTTTTTAACACCATTCCTAACTTTAAGCCTTGTTCAACCAACTCGGGATTGAGTGTTTCCAATTGCTCTTTTGTCAATCCTAATTTTTTTTCGAGTCTATAAAATCCTTCTTTAGCTTTTACAGTATAATAACCATATTCATCCTCTTCAATCACTTTTTTTTCTGTATCTGAAATATTTGGAACATTCAATTGTTGTCCCTCTTTAAGATAAGGTCCCATAGTAGGGTTGAGTGCTTCTAACTCTGGAACTGAAATTCCAAATTTATATGCGACACGCCATTTACCTTCCTTTGGCAAAACGGTATAGGATTGAATTACCTGAGTAGAAACCGGATTTGATATCATTTTAAATTGAGGAATATAAATTTTATCTCCTCTTCTCAAACTCTTAGAATACAACTCTTTATTATGGGCTTTTATTTCCTCTACTGTGACCTTAAATTTTTGAGCAATCCCAAACAATGTCTCTTTACGCCTTACTTTATAAACCTTATAAGAAACCAACTCTTTTACAGCTTCTGAAGTTGAAGATTTAGGGACAAAAGACTTTGGAATAATTAAAATCGTTTGAACAGAAAAATTAGATTTTGCATCGGGGTTTAATGCATAAATATCTGCTGCAGTAATCTTATAAAGTTCAGCAATACTCTCAACAGATTCTCCAGCTTGTACACGATGAGTTTTTAAGTTTTGGGCATATCCAAAACTACTAAAAGCTACAATTCCTAAAACAATTAAAAACTTTTTCATGTGTATTTATTGAGGATTTGGTTCATATTTCAATTACAGTAACTAAATTACAAAGTTATTCCCATTCAATGGTTGCAGGTGGTTTTGAACTAATATCATATACCACTCGATTCACTCCTTTAACTTTGTTAATAATATCGTTTGATGTTTTTTGCAAAAACTCATAAGGTAAATTGACCCAATCTGCGGTCATTCCATCGGTACTTTCAACAGCTCTCAAAGCAACACATTTTTCATAAGTACGCTCATCACCCATCACTCCTACACTATTAACAGGAAGGAGCATTGCTCCAGCTTGCCAAACTTTATCATATAAATCCCAGTCTCTTAAACCATTAATGAAAATGGCATCCACTTCTTGTAAAATACGAACTTTCTCAGCAGTTATATCTCCTAAAATTCGAATGGCCAATCCTGGACCAGGAAATGGATGACGTCCTAATAATTTTGGGTCGATCCCCATTGAAGCACCAACACGTCGGACTTCATCTTTAAACAGAGCCTTTAACGGCTCTACAATGTTTAACTTCATATAATCTGGTAATCCTCCAACATTATGATGACTTTTTATGGTGGCACTAGGACCGCCTGTAGCAGACACACTTTCTATCACATCCGGATAGATAGTGCCTTGTGCAAGCCATTTTACATCTTGTATCATATGTGCCTCGTCGTCAAAGACTTCAATAAACACGCGTCCAATTGCTTTACGTTTCAATTCTGGATCTTCGAGACCTGAAAGAGCATCCAAAAAGCGTGCCGAAGCATCTACCCCCTTGACGTTTAGTCCCATTCCTTCATATTGAGTTAGGACGCTTGAAAACTCATCTTTTCGTAGCAGGCCATTATTCACAAAAATACAGTAGAGGTTTTTACCAATTGCTTTGTGCAACAAAATGGCTGCAACAGTTGAATCAACTCCACCAGACAAGCCTAGAACTACTTTATCATTTTTAATTTTTGCTTTTAACTCTGAAACTGTTTCATCTACAAAAGAATCTGGAGTCCAATCTTGTTCAAGACCAGCAATATTAACCAAAAAGTTATGTAACAGTGTTTTTCCATCCGTTGAGTGGTAAACTTCAGGGTGAAATTGAATGGCATATGTTGTTTCACCTTCGATTTTATAAGCGGCATTTTCAACGTCGTGCGTACTTGCTAACAAGACTCCATTGGTTGGCAATTCTTTGATCGTATCACTATGGCTCATCCAAACTTGACTCCCAGCACTGATACCTTCTAAAAAATCTTCATTTTGTTTTACAAAAGATAAATTTGCACGACCATATTCTCTTGTGTTTGAAGGCGCTACGATACCCCCCGAAAAATGAGCTAAATATTGGGCACCATAACAAACCGCCAACATAGGTTTATGACCACGTATTTTGGATAAATCCGGATGCAAGGCTGCGTCACCTCTAACAGATTGTGGACTACCAGAAAGCACTACGGCTTTGAATTCGTCTAAATTGGTTGGAATTTTATTGAAGGGATGAATCTCACAATATATATTTAACTCCCTGACTCGGCGAGCTATAAGTTGTGTGTATTGAGATCCAAAGTCGAGAATTAATACCTTATCATGTTGCATGGTCAAAAGTAATATTTATAAATAAATTGAGCCCTAAATTTTTAAACTTTTAAAGGGTCAAAACATGAATTTTTTGATTTAAGGGGTGAAGCTCTGATTTTAAGGTTTCAAGAAACGCATCTCCATGCTCCAAATAAAATTCTGAAAAATTAGTCATACGTTCTTGTAAACCCCCATTAGGAAACAATTCTAAGTGGATGGAATCAAGACGTTTAATATACGCTGTATGAACTTTTTTCTCAGCTTTTAATAGTCGTTTTTCTAATGTTTCTAATCCTTTGACTTGTTTTTGTTCTTGTGCAGACACGGCACCTTTAAAGGATTTATCGGTTTGATTTGCAATCGTGTACAAGTATTGAAATTGCTGTTTTAACTGTTCCTTTTGAGAAGAAAAATCAATAGGTAAGGATGCTATTTTTTTGATTTGGGATTGAATCAATGCTTCTTTAGTTTTAAACAAATCGGAAACATCAAGTTGTAATTTATCTAACTTTTGATGTTGTTTTTGACTTATTAAAAGTACTGAATTTCGATGCAACAAAATCGGAAACTGGATGCGTTCCGCTTCAAAATAAGACTTCAATTGAAGCCAATATGCTAATTCTCCTCCTCCTCCAATATAACAAAGGTTTGGTAAAATCGTTTCTTGATACAAGGGTCGCATGATAACATTAGGAGAAAAGCGTTCGGGATGTACGTTTACTTCCTCCAAAATACCCGCTAAATCCCATGATATATCCGTATTTAGAACTGAGTAAACTCCCGCCTTTTTTACGATGCGTTCGCGTAAGTTTTCTTTTAGATAAAATAAGTTTAATTCCCGAGGATTCACCTGAACCTTATAGGCAGCATCTATTTTTGTAAGCTGATTATTGGTCTTAGAAACAGATGTAAACGCCTGTTGATTTGTAAGCTCCGAAGTAATTTGTGGAATAAAGAGTCGTTTTAATGCGGAATTATTTCCATCAATAATTAATAAGCCTTCAGAACCAAAAAGTGTATGCACCAAATAACGTGTAGCCGAAGCCAAATTTGAATGGTTTAAATAGGCATTCTTTACTAATTCTTTAAGTTCTATTGCATGAGTTGAATTGCCCAAAGTATCAGAAAATACTTTTACAAACTCCGCAAGGCCTGATGTAGCTAGTGAACCTACAGCACCCGAACTTTGTTGCGTCCATTGAAACCGTTTGTTTTGAAAATTGAAGTGATTAATTTCCTCGAAATCATGATCTTCACTAGCCATCCAAAACACAGGTACAAACTTATTTTTGGGATATTTATGTTTTAATTCTTTTGCTAAATTAATTGTCGTTATAATTTTATACAAAAAATACAACGGTCCACCCAACAGGTTTAACTGATGTCCTGTTGTGACTGTAAAAGTATTTTCATCTGCTAAAGACTGAATCGCTTTAGTGGTCAATTCTGACGGCGAAAGCGGTGCGTATTGCTCCGTCAATACCGCAACTAAGTTAGCTCGTTTTTCAAAATTGAATTCAGCTTGTTTTGCTTCTAATTGGGCTTTGAAGTTTTCTATGGTTGGAAACCGATGATAAAGCATTTGTAGTTCTGGGCGGTTTTCTACATAATCGCAGATCAGCTTGGATACAAAGGCAGTGTCTCGAAAAGAAATACAGTCGGTTGGCATAGCTTTTTACTTAATAGACGTAAAGATACTTTATTTCTTTTGTATTTAGAAACCCGTTAAACTACTTCTGCATACAGGTCAAAATCAGCCGCTTCTGTGACTTTAACTGTTGCAAACTCACCTGTTTTAAGATACGTTTTAGAGGCGTCAATAAGGACTTCATTATCCACATCTGGAGAGTCAAATTCCGTACGTCCAACGAAGTATTCTCCTTCTTTTCGATCAATCACAACTTTAAAGGTATCGCCAATTTTAGCTTGGTTTAACTCCCAAGATATTTGTGATTGAATTTCCATGATTTCGTTGGCACGTGCCAATTTCACTGCTTCTGGCACATCATCCTCTAAATTAAAAGCATGTGTATTTTCTTCATGTGAATAGGTAAAACAACCCAAACGTTCAAAACGCATTGCTTCGACCCATGCTTTAAGAGTTTGGTAATCTTCTTCTGTTTCTCCTGGATAACCAACAATCAAAGTCGTTCGAATGGTCATTTCAGGAACTGCTGCCCTAAATTCTTTAAGAAGTTTGGTTGTTTTTTCTTGGGTTGTTCCACGACGCATACTTTTCAGAATTTTATCAGAAATATGCTGTAATGGAATGTCGAGATAATTACAGATTTTTGGTTCGCGTTTCATCACATCCAACACATCCATAGGGAATCCTGTTGGGAAGGCATAATGCAAACGAATCCATTCGATACCTTCTACCTTAACCAAAGCCTCTAAAAGCTCTGCAAGGTTGCGTTTTTTATAGATATCTAATCCGTAATAGGTCAAATCTTGAGCAATCAAAATCAATTCTTTAACGCCGTTAGCTGCTAATTTTTCAGCTTCTATTACTAAGTTTTCTATAGGGGTCGATTTGTGTTTTCCACGCATCAATGGAATGGCACAAAAACTACAAGGACGGTCACAGCCTTCCGCAATTTTTAAATACGCATAGTTTTTTGGGGTTGTTGTCAGACGTTCGCCTATCAATTCGTGCTTATAATCCGCTCCTAATGCTTTGAGGAGTTGCGGCAATTCAGTAGTTCCAAAATATTGATCGACATTAGGGATTTCTTTTTGTAAATCGGGTTTGTAACGCTCACTTAAACAGCCCGTCACAAAGACCTTATCAACATCTCCATCTTCTTTTTTCTGCATGTAATCTAAGATGGTATTGACACTTTCTTCCTTCGCATTATTAATGAATCCACAGGTGTTAATCACTACAATATTGCCTTCTTCTTCATGAACCACTTCTTTTCCACTGGCCTTAAGTTGCCCCATCAACACCTCACTATCATAAACGTTTTTACTACAGCCTAAGGTAATGACATTAATCTTATTTTTTTTAAGTGTTTTGGTTCTCATGAAGTGATGTTAAGTGCGCTAATTTATTTGAAGAAAGAATCTACAAATTCAAATTTATTAAAAACTTGAAGGTCTTCTAAACCTTCTCCAACGCCAATATACCTGACAGGGATTTGAAATTCATCGCTAATCCCAATGACAACGCCTCCTTTGGCGGTTCCATCTAATTTGGTAATTGCTAGGGCGTTTACTTCAGTAGCTGCGGTAAATTGCTTGGCTTGTTCAAATGCATTCTGACCTGTTGAACCATCCAATACCAATAAGACTTCGTGTGGTGAATTGTCAACTACTTTTTGCATGACACGTTTGACTTTGGTTAATTCGTTCATCAAATTAACCTTATTATGTAAGCGGCCAGCTGTATCAATAATAACAACATCGGCATTGGAAGTTACAGCACTTTGTAAGGTGTCAAACGCCACAGAAGCAGGATCACTCCCCATAGATTGTTTAATGATTGGAATACCTACTCGATCGGCCCAAACTTGTAACTGATCGATTGCAGCAGCTCTAAAAGTGTCAGCTGCTCCTAAGACCACATTTAAGCCTTGTTTTTTAAATTGATAGGCAAGTTTACCTATGGTTGTTGTTTTACCAGCACCATTCACGCCTACCACCATAATAACGTAAGGTTTCTGAGTTTGTGGAATCGAAAACTCGGTTTCTTCTCCAGAGTTTGTTTCTGATAATAAACCTGCAATTTCTTCTCTTAATATTAGGTTTAAAGCATCGGTACCTACATATTTATCTTTAGAAACGCGCGCCTCAATGCGTTCAATGATTTTTAAAGTCGTGTTTACACCAACATCGCTAGTGACAAGAATTTCTTCTAAATCATCCAACACATTTGCATCTACCTTAGATTTTCCAACAACGACCTTACTTAGTTTTTCAAAAAAAGTAGTTTTAGATTTCTCTAAACCTTTATCGAGCGTGGCTTTTTTATCTGAAGAAAATATGTTTTTAAAAAAACTCATATGTTAACTAGTTATCTTTTTACAAAAATAGCATTAAAAGTAAGGAAATTAAAAAATAAAAGCCGCTTTGTGATAAAAGCGGCTTTTGAATAAAATAGTGAAAAACTATTTTTATTTCTTACTTAAGAATTCATTTACTTTATCAGGTGACATGATCGATTCAACAAATATGTAAGCTCCAGATTTTGGAGACTTTACCATTTTGATTGCTTTCGTTAGACGTTTTGATCCTGTTTGTAATGATGCTACTGATTTCTTTGCCA
>JABAZA010000067.1 GCA_018608725.1 Flavobacteriaceae bacterium | reverse complement strand
GATCGTTTCAGTTGGATTACGAGTGATTATATTGCGCTTGAACAACAATTTAGCGGGGTCACTAAAACCAGTGGTGCTGAGTTTAATTTCTTTGAAGTTCCAGGAAGTATTAACGATATGTTTGGAATTGTACGTATGGTACAACCCAATAGCAATGCAAGTACAACCAATTTGGTCAGAGGACAAATTTTTAATAAAATTGATGGCATCTCATTAACCAAAGACAATCTAGGTACGCTTTTAAGCAGTGAAACCTATACCATTCATTTAGCCACTTATGATACAAACGGAACAGCTACTACTGATGATGATAGCCTCACAGACGGTTCTGAAACTATTACGCTTACAAAAACTGTTTATTCTGAGAACCCTATTTTCAAAACAGAAATTTTTACTTCAAACAATGAGAAAGTAGGCTATTTAATATATAATGGATTTGTAGCGGATTATGACGCTCAACTCAATGCCGCATTTGCAGAATTTCAATCACAAAATATTCAACACCTCATATTAGATTTACGTTATAACCCTGGGGGGAGTGTAAATTCTGCAGCGTCCTTAGGAAGTATGATTACAGGGATTTCAAATGGAATATTTGCCAAACTACAGTACAATAACGATTTGCAGACTAACAACACAAATTACGATTTTACTAGCACACTTTCAGAAGGAGTTGCCATAAATTCTCTTGGGCTTAACAAGGTATTTATCATCGCCACAGAGCGATCGGCTTCGGCTAGTGAAATGATCATAAACAGCCTAAGACCCTATATCGAAGTGGTCCATATTGGTAGTAAAACCGTTGGAAAATCACAAGCATCGGTAACACTTTATGATTCTCATAACTTTCAAAGACAAGGCGCTAACCCCGGCCATTTATATGCACTCCAACCTTTGGTAGCAATTACCGTAAACAAAGATGATCTAGCGGTTCCTCCAACGGGACTGATACCAACTATTGAAGTCATAGAATCTGTTACTAATTACGGCGTATTAGGGGATACCAACGAAACTTTGCTTGCTGCTGCCCTCGCATCCATTCAAACTGGAAGAATTGCGATTGATACGCAAGGCATTAGACCTATTCTAGATTCGAATTCCTTTAAACCACATTCTCAAGAGATGTATCTTGATTCGTTTCTTCCTTTTAAAGAGTAAGTTTAAATCCTAACCTTACATTTCGTCCTTTCGTTGCATAACTAGGGATGTCTTCATAAGCCTCGTTTAAGATGTTATCGAGACCTCCAAAAAACGTGATCTTATTTTTTATGGCAGAATGACTTATATAGAAATTGAATAGACTAAAGCTATCTAAAAGTGGGACAAAACTATTTTCGAATCTTTCGTGCGTGTACTGATAAGATAAAGAAGTAAACGTGGTTTTGGAAACCTGATAACCCAATTGAACATTCGCTTTGTGCTTTGGAATTCTACGTTCCAAGGTTTCTTTATATTCAGTAAAGGAATAGTTCGCTTCAATAGATACTTTTTCTATGGGAGTCGTATTCAATTCCACCTCTACACCTCTTGCATTTAATAAATCAGCCGCATTCAAATATCCACCATCAATCCATAAAACAGTATTTTTTTCTTCTCTATTGAAAAACACTCCAGAGATTCTAAAATTATCATTCATTTTATACTCTATCCCCGCTTCTATGGTTAAATTTTCTTCTGGTTTTAAGTTAGGATTAGCCCCGAAATCGCCATACAAATGAGATAAAGATGGGGTTATAAAAGAGGTGCTGTAGGATCCGAAAATCTTCGTATAGCCCCTATCGGATTTAAGTAAAAACGATGGATTAAAATTATAAATAAAATGGGATCCATATACATTATGGTTATTTAAACGAACACCAGCATTCATATGAAAACCAACGTCTGAAACATATACAAAGTTTGCATAAGGATCTGTGATATTAAACGTTTCATCCTTAGAAAACGTTGCTTTATTTTCAATTATATTTAATCCAATAATTGTATAAAACGTTTCGTCAAACACATATTTATTATAAAAATCAAATACCAAGTTCTTGGATTTATAAAGCGATGGATAGGTAGAAACAAACGCCCTGTCATATTCACTGTATGCTGCACTCAAATTAAGACTTCCCTCTGTGTATTTGAATTGCGAAGACACTCCAACACGCGTTTGAGAGCTGTTAAATTCTTCGGCGGTATCCACAAAATTAAAGTTCGCATCATATCCATCAACATCTGATTTTGAATCGGTGAAGTTACCGTATAAGTTTAAAGAAAATGCTGTACTGAATTTATAGCCAAGGTTTACATCAATCCCGTATCTAGAAAACGCATCTTTCTCATTGGTATCGCTAATTGCAGCCGACAATCCATCCGAAAATTGATTATTAAAAGCTGTGCGGTAAGTAAACTTGTTTAATGTACCACTAAAAGCAACGCTGTTATTAAAATCAGCAATATTGTAATTTTGATCGGATTCTGTTTGATTGGTTCCAACACTAGAAGAATAAATAGCACTTAATTTCTTAGCATTCGCAACTTTAGTGGTAATACTCACAACGGCGGCAGCGGCTCCACTTCCATAAAGTGTACTTGAAGCCCCTTTAATAATTTCAATAGATTCGATTTGATTCAAATCGAGCAGCCTAAAATCATAGCCTCCTGAAATTTGAGAGGGATCGTTGACTTGAATACCATCAATTAAAACTAAAACTTGTCGGTTTCGTCCTCCCCGAACATACACTCCTAAGTTTTGTCCGGCATTACTTCTACTACCATTAATTTCAATGCCACTTTTAGTGTTTATCAGTTCAGAAATGGTACGGCCTTGGTTATTTTGAATCTCTTGTGGAGTGATTTTAATGACTGTTTTTCCCGAATTTTCACGTTTTAATTCAAAACGAGAATCGGTGACAACAACTTCGTCAAGGGATTCTTCATTGATGTTTTGGGCAATAATTTGAGTTTGGGCACATAAAAAGAGTGCAATCAGTAGGTTAGACTTGTAGGTCATTTAAATTTAATTACTCGAAATAGTAAGGCATACGTATTCGTATGAAAACTTCTATCCCGAAAGTTTAACATTGTTTTTTGAATAAGGCAGGTCTCCTGGCTAACGTCTTTTGATAAGTCTTCCCAGAAAATTCCAGTGACAAAGAATAGAATCAAAAGCATTTTGCGAATGCAAAACTAAGTGTACAGTTGCGGGAACAGCTCTGGAATTTAACCAGATTCCCTTTTAATTGAACATCCATAAAAATAAATATTCAAACCATAATTCGTGTCAAATGTAAAAAATTATAGTACAAAAGATTGAATTAATCTAAATATTATTATTTTTACAGAAAATAATTCCAATGTCAAATACCTACTTCACTAAAAAACAAATTGTTATAATAGCATTTATGCTTTTAGCTGTTTTATTTAGACTGCTACCACATCTCCCAAATTTCACACCCATTACTGCTATTGCTCTCTTTGGTGGGCTGTATTTCAGTAATAAATCCATGGCATATTTAGTGCCGCTATTTATTATGGTGTTGTCCGATCTCTTTTTAGGGTTTCACACCATTTCAATTGTTGTGTATGCCGCATTTTTACTGGTCAGTTTTATTGGAACTCGAACCAAAAAACCATCTGTGTTTACAATTTTATTGAGCAGCATAAGTTTTTTCATCATTACTAATTTTGGGGTTTGGCTCATTGGTTATCCAAAAACCTGGACTGGTTTGGTAGAATGTTACACTTTAGCAATTCCATTTTTTAGAAATTCTCTTTTAGGAGATTTCTTTTATTCTGGTGTAATGATTCTTGGGTTTAATTATGTTCAAAAAAAATACCTTAATTTAGCCTAAGAGATTTTACGCTTTTTATTTTCTTTTTAACCAAACACCTTTTAATTAAAGGTTTAACTTATCTATTATGGAATTTATCATTCTAGCTTGTATTGTGATTGGCTTTGTTATATTGGCACTGTATCTAAAACAGCCTAACACTAATTTAGAACAGCAACTAGAACAGAAAGATTCCAGGATTTCACAGTTAGAAAATGAAGGGATCGAAAAAGAGACGCATCTTTCTAATCTCAAGAAGCAATTGGATATTGCTTCTGCAAAAACAGAAGCCTTTGAACAACTAAAGATTGAAAAAGCAAAACTTGAAGAAGGAATTAAACGTCTAGAAATTGAGCGAAATGATTTAAAAGTGCAAACCGTTTCATTACAAAAAGCTGAAGAAGGCAGACAACTAGAATCTAAAAAACACATTGCTACAGCAGTAACACTACAAGAATCTTTAGAAAAAGAAAAAGAACGACTTAACGATGATCGTGTTAAGGAAAAAGAAGACCAACTAAATAAAATGAAGTTAAAATGGTCTGAACATGAAAAAGATGTTGAAAATCATATTCAACAAATATGTAGAAATAATATTATTACATACGTAAGTCAAGAAGATTTTCCACACCCTAGAAATAAACCTGATAATTCTATTGAAATTATGGATCAGCTGGTTGTTTTTGATGCAAAAAGTCCAGCAAATGACGACCTAACAAATTTCCCTAAATACATCAAACTACAAACTGAAAGTTTAAAAAAATATGCCAAGCACGACAATGTAAAAAATGATTTATTTTTAGTCATTCCTTCTAATACTCTAGATGTTATTGATCAGTTTCATTATAATATTGGCGATTATAACGTGTATATTATAACCAAAGATGCTCTCGAACCTATTATATTGAGTCTAAAGAAAATAGAAGAATATGAGTTTGCTGACAAACTAAGTCCCGAAGATCGCGATAACGTGTGTAGAATCATTGGTAAATTTGCACATACTACTAAAAGACGTATTCAAATAGATGAATTTTTTGCGCGAGAGTTTTTAGATACTCTAAGCAAAGCTGGAACCCAACTTCCGAGAGAAATTCTAGAAAATGTTATCAAATTTGAAAATGCGGAAAAGCTAAACCCTCCAATGGAAAAGCGAAATAAACAGATTTTAACAAAGGATTTAAAAGAGCAAGTTGACAAACTCCAAAACGAGATGCAACTACGTGAAATTCCGAAAATTGAATCTAAAATAGATTTTGATCAATAGTCTCTAAGTGCCAATTAAAACGAGCGAGCTAAGTTAAATCCAAAATACACATCGCCTTCCGCCCAATCGCCTGTACTAGTTCCAAAAACTCCGTTGGTATTCATGGATTGAGAATTGGTGAAATGTAACTGAAAAATATGTCCACCAGTTTCTAAATCCACTCCAATAGAAAAGGGGTTGTTATATAAGGACGTTGCACTTCTGTTTAAATGCATGCCATATTCCATGTTAACAGACCAACGACTTCCTAACTTATAACGCCCACCTAAAGCAACTGCATACTGTGAATTGTCTTGTGAATTATCTATTACATAGTTATCATGAAAAAATGTAGGAGCCACTAACAGAGAAAGTTCTTTTGTTATTTTTCGAGAGATCAAAAGTTGACCTACATAACTCAAACGGTGCTCAAATCTTAACTTCGGCAAATTATCCGTATCAAGTGCAGTGTTTGCTAAAACGGAGGTATATCCTACCATAGTAAACGGCAGCTTTCCTTCTTGTTGTCTTGCCAATCTAAACTTGGTGGCAAGCTCATAAATCTTTTGATTAGAACTTCGAGAAGCACTCACATTAAAATGATCTGAAATCCCATACACAAAGTTCAAATGGGTTACGGCTTCATCCAATCCAAATAGATTTTCAAAACCATTTTTAACTGTTCCAAAGCGATGGGATACAATAAAGTTAAATCCACCTTTCGCGACTAACTTGGTCGATTCAAAATTTATAACCTTCAACCCCTTAAATACTGCCGAAGCATATACAGGAGCTTGGTTGTCTGTATCTATTTCGCTCAATAAATCTTCTTGAGAAAAAAGGAGTACACTAAAAAATAAAAATAAGGATGTGAGAGTATGTTTCATTGGTTAAAGTTAAAAAAAAACCATTAAAAATGCATCTAATGGTTTTTAAAAATTATGATACAGTAGTTATTATTGTTTAATGATACGTTTTGTTTGAGTGAAATCCCCTGAACTAATATTCATAATAAAAACTCCTGTACTCCACTCGGACGTATTGATTTTTGAATTCCATTGATCCATTTCAGATTGAAAAACCAAAGTTCCTAAAACACTGTACACTGCAATATTTGCTTTTTGTATGCTTGCAGGAAACTGAACATTCAGTTCTCTATGAGTTGGATTTGGATACACATCAAATTCTGGGATAAGTGCAACATCAGAAGTTCCAAGCGATGGAGTAGCTCCACCTCTAGAACCATGATAAGCTAAATTAAGACTAGATCCCTTAGCCCAAAGCAACGGTAAAGTTGTGCTGCTTGTGGTAAATACATAATCATTAGAATCGCCCGTATTTAGCGCTCGAGTCGCTACAATTGTACGTACGCCACTCGTAACCGTATTACTTGATTCTGTCCAATCTTGAGAAGCATCGACATTTGGAGCATTCGTTCCTCCTGTCATATTTCGATCTGATAAACCACTACTAGAATAAATGATTGCATCTTCACCTCCAGAACCCATTGAATTTCCAGAAGCTGTATTTAAAGCGACTCCTAGCCATACGGTACTAGGCCCCACCATTGTCATAGTAACTTGATTCGTGCTGCCATTTACATCAAACTGCACCGTGAAATCAGAAGTAAGATTTACAACCCCTGTGGAAACATTTTGCGCAAACGCTAAAGAGGTTATTAATAATGTAATAATAAAAGTAATTTTTTTCATAAATATGTGTTTTTAGAATTAGTTATTTAAAATGGTATTTAATGTTTTGTCGTTGTGCATTTTTGCAAAATCTAAAGGGGATTGTCCTACATTATTTTTCATTAAAGCACTCGCACCTGCCTCAATGAGTAGAGTTGCGAGTTCTTGATTGTTAAACATTACAGCATAATGCAATGCAGTCGCCCCATTGGCATCGGTAAGGTTAGGATCTGCTCCCGCTTTTACTAAGGATTTGGCAATTTCTAGATGCCCTTTAACCACAGCAGCCATTAAAGGCGTGCCATCATCGCTATTGCCGTTGATGTTGTCAACCTTATCAATTAGGTAGTTTGCAACTTCAATGTTATTATAATACGCCGCAAGGGTGAGTGGAGAACTTCCTCTCTTATTCAAGGTATCTACTAACTCTGGGTTAGAAGAATAAAGAGCATCCATTTCTTCTACAGTTCCGGTGCGCGCACAGTCAAATACATCGGTTTGGGCGAAGGAGAAATTGAACATTATAACAAGTAATAGATACTTCATAAATTATTTTACAATACTACATTGATCGAGTTTAATCTCTTCTAATAAATCATCAAATCCAATACAACGGCCTTTTACAGCAAGTGAATCATTTACTTTTAAATCACTGTTTAGAGCCTCAAATTGACAATAAATTTTATTGCTAATTGTTATATTTCCAGTATTCACAGAGGTTATCAAACCTGAAACAACAACTGTTTGATCTAAATATTTTAATTCTGCTTGATGAGAATCGGCTTTAAATTCATTAAAAATAGATTCAGCATCTAGAGTGTAACTAACAGATTCTTCGCTAATCGATCTGTGGTCTGGATACAGGTAATTGTATGCAAAAATTATACCAACAATTGAAATAAGAACGACTATAATTTTGTTTCTCATAAAAATGGGTTTCATTCCAAAAATAAAGATTAATACTCAATTCTATAGAGTTTAAACAAAAAAGAATTAAATTTGAAAGATGTAAATATACTATTTTATGAAATTAACACCATTTATTTTTACAATTTGTTTAGCGGTTTTTATGTTTTCATGTACAAATGCGAGTGAAAATGACCTCATAGACCAAGTAGATCCAGAATTAGTTATTACATATTCAGAACACATAAAACCTATTTTTGATTCCAACTGTATTGCTTGCCATTCCAACCCGGCAATCAATGGTGCTGGAGTTCCATTAACAACACTAAGTGAGGTTCAGAGTTCAATTGAAAACACAAATCTTATAGAGCGTATTAACAAACAGTCTGGTGAAGGCGGATTTATGCCACTTGGCGGATCCCGAATCCCACAAGCATCTATTGATTTGATTGTACAGTGGCAGTCAGAAGGGTTTGCCGAGTAACATACCGCTAAAACAATGAAAAACTTATATTTCCTTTTTTTCTTTATTTCTTTGATGGGATTTTCACAAGAGAAATATTTGACCAAATCTGGGGTGTTAAATTTTGAAGCAAGTGTTGAATCTTTTGAAGAAATAAAAGCAACCAATACTAATGTAACCGCGATTTTAAATACATCCAATGGACAATTTGCAGCCCTTGCCTTAGTGAAAGGATTTCGTTTTAAAAATGCGCTCATGGAAGAGCATTTCAATGAAAATTATGCTGAGTCAGATGAGTTCCCCAAAGCGACTTTTAAAGGGGAGTTAGGTGGTTTTTCTGTAGAAAATCTTCAAAACTCTTACAGTATCAATGGCACACTGAGTTTTCATGGAGTCACAAATCCAATTGAAAATGTGTCTGTAGAAGTCACACCTTTAAAAAATGCGTTACAGCTCAAGGGGTCTTTTGTAATAACTCCCAACGATTTTGGTATTAAAATTCCAAGCATTGTCAGTTCCAAAATCGCAGAACGTGTTACTGTTGTATTTGACTTTGAATTGCTAAAAAATTAGATTAAAAAAAAAGCCACTAAAAGCGGCTTTTTATCTTAATTTATAAAACAACTTTTACTTACTCAAATACATTTTTCGTCTTGAGTATAAATTGTAAAAATCATCATCTTTTAAACTGTCTATAAAAAGAATACTCTCTCCAGTACTTTTCATTTCAGGACCCAATTGTTTATTAACATTTGGAAATTTATTGAATGAGAATACGGGTTGTTTAATCGCATAACCTTCCAACTGTGGATTGAAGTCAAAATCAGTGACTTTCTTATCACCTAACATTACTTTAGTGGCATAATTCACATAAGGTTCGCCATAGGCTTTTGCGATAAATGGAACGGTACGAGACGCTCTAGGATTGGCTTCAATGATATAAACCATATCATCTTTTACAGCAAACTGTATGTTTATAAGACCGACGGTATTAAGTGCCAAAGCAATTTTTTTGGTATGATCTTTAATTTGTTGCATGACTAAGTTACCTAAGTTAAATGGTGGTAAGGTTGCATTACTATCACCAGAGTGGATTCCGCAGGGCTCAATATGCTCCATAATTCCTATGATGTACACGTTTTCACCATCGCAGATCGCATCGGCTTCAGCTTCAATTGCACCATCCAAATAATGGTCTAACAACAATTGATTCCCAGGCATTTGACTTTGTAATTCAACAACGTGTTTTTCAAGTTCTTCTTTGTTAATTACAATTTTCATTCCCTGTCCTCCAAGTACATAAGAAGGTCGAACTAAGATTGGAAAATCCAATACATCCGCAATTGCAGCTGCTTCGTCGGCTGTAGTAGCAATATCAAACTCCGGGTATGGAATGTTATTCTCTTTCAAAAGATTAGAAAACAAGCCTCTATCCTCTGCTAAGTCTAAAGATTCAAAACTGGTTCCTAATATTTTTACGCCGTATTTGGTTAGTTTTTCAGCAAGTTTTAAAGCTGTTTGACCTCCCAACTGGACAATCACTCCTTCTGGTTTTTCATGTTTGATAATGTCGTAAATATGTTCCCAAAATACAGGTTCAAAATATAATTTATCTGCCGTATCAAAATCAGTCGAAACTGTTTCGGGGTTACAGTTGATCATAATAGTTTCATAGCCACATTCTGCAGCTGCTAAAACGCCGTGCACACAACAGTAATCAAACTCGATTCCTTGACCAATTCGATTGGGCCCTGAACCTAATACAATGACTTTTTTCTTATCGGAAACAACACTTTCATTATCTGAAAAACGAAGACCATCAGCTGTTTCCATATCAACTTCAAATGTTGAATAATAATAAGGTGTTTTAGCTTCAAACTCCGCGGCACAAGTGTCCACTAATTTATAAACACGATTGATTCCAAGTTCTTCACGTTTATTATAAACTTGACTTTCTAAACAGCCTAGCATGTGTGCAATCTGTCGATCTCCATAACCTTTTTGCTTTGCTTCAAGTAATAAAGGTTTTTCTATAGAATCAATTTTATAGGTAGAAATTTCATTTTTGAGATGATGTAATTCTTCGTATTGTTTTAAAAACCACATGTCAATTTTAGTGATTTCATGAATACGACTTAATGGGATTCCCATCTGAATGGCATCATATATAATAAACACACGATCCCAAGAAGCGTGCGTTAGTTTTTCAATAATTTGATCGTAATTTTTATTTTCTTTACCGTCAGCCCCTAAACCATTTCGTTTAATTTCGAGCGATTGGGTGGCTTTGTGTAGTGCTTCTTGAAACGAGCGTCCAATACCCATCACTTCTCCAACAGATTTCATTTGTAACCCTAGGGTTCTATCAGATCCTTCAAATTTATCAAAGTTCCATCGTGGAATTTTAACAATTACATAATCCAAGGTTGGTTCAAACAAGGCGGATGTTGATTTTGTAATTTGATTGCTTAATTCATCCAAGTGATATCCCAATGCTAATTTAGCTGCAATTTTTGCAATTGGATAGCCTGTTGCTTTACTTGCTAATGCCGAAGATCGCGATACACGCGGATTAATTTCGATGGCAATAATGTCTTCATTTTCATCTGGAGACACTGCAAATTGAACATTACATCCTCCAGCAAAATCTCCAATACTTCGCATCATATGAATGGCCATATCACGCATCCGTTGATAAGTACGATCGCTTAAAGTCATCGCAGGAGCTACGGTGATAGAGTCCCCTGTATGTATCCCCATTGGATCCATATTTTCAATCGAACAAATGATGACAACATTGTTGTTAGCATCTCTTAATAACTCGAGTTCATATTCTTTCCATCCAAGTAGAGCCTTGTCAATCATTACTTCATGAATTGGAGATATTTCCAATCCACGGGTTAACAATTCATCAAAATCTTCTTCTTTATGTACAATAGCAGCACCGGCACCTCCCAAAGTAAAAGAAGCTCTAATAACCAATGGAAAACCAAATTCTTGAGCTATTTCTTTTCCTTTTAAGAAAGAGGTTGCTGTGGCTTGAGGCGCCATAGGAATCCCAATTTTAAGCATCAGCTCACGGAACTTCTCTCTGTCTTCGGTAATATTAATAGCATCAATATCGACTCCAATAATATCCACACCAAAATCTGTCCAAATTCCTTTTTCATCCGCCTCAATACAAAGATTTAAAGCAGTTTGTCCACCCATCGTTGGGAGTACCGCATCAATTTGTGGATGTTCTTTTAAAATTTTTATAATTGATTTGGTTGTCAATGGAAGTAAATATACATGATCGGCCATCGCTGGGTCGGTCATGATAGTTGCTGGATTTGAATTGATTAGAATTGTTTCAATTCCATCTTCTCTAAGAGAACGAAGTGCTTGTGTTCCGGAATAATCAAATTCACAGGCCTGTCCGATAACGATGGGTCCCGAACCTATAATTAAAATTGATTTAAGATCTTTATTTTTAGGCATTTTTAATTGTAATTGTTTGTATTATAATATTAGATACGAAATTAAGTAACGTTTGGATATAAAAAAAGGCATTGCTACGAGCAATACCTTTAATATATTAACAATTGTTAATCATTATTTTTTGTGACGAAGTTCTGAAGAAACACTTACTTTCTTTCTTCCTTTTGCACGTCTTCTAGCAAGAACTTTTCTTCCGTTAGCAGAAGCCATTCTTTCTCTAAAACCATGTTTGTTTTTTCTTTTTCTTTTCGATGGTTGAAACGTTCTTTTCATTTTAGTATATTTTTAAAACTTTTTCTAGTGTTATTATCTTTAAAAAATGCGCTCAAGTCCTCACTCTAAGCGCGGTGCAAATATACAAAGAGTTTTTACTTTGACAAACCTAATTTTAAAATAATTTTGATTTGTTTTTACTACCTTTGTAGTCGCAAAATAAATAACCCTTAGCCATGTTTAATAAAAATATAAAATTAGTTCTTGCTACAGCCATCATGGCTTATGCTATATATCAAATTACAGAAACCTATGTTGGAAATGGGATTATGCTCATTATCTTGGCTTTGGTCTTTATATTTTTATATTTTAAAAATGAGATGATTCTTTTAGCGTTTCTAAAACTAAGAAAACAAGATTTTCCTGGAACAGATCGCTTACTCAATAAAATCAAAAATCCAAAATCGGCATTGACAAAAAAACAACAAGGATATTATAATTTCTTAAAAGGAATTATGGTTTCTCAGACAAATATGAACGATGCTGAAAAATATTTTAAAACCGCCATCAGCTTTGGATTATCGATGGATCATGATTTAGCCATGGCTAAATTAAATTTAGCAGGAATTGCTTTTACAAAACGTCGAAAACTAGAAGCTCAAAAATTACTACAAGAAGCACAAAAACTAGACAAAAGAGATATGTTGTCTGAGCAAATCAAAATGATGAAGCAACAGATGAAAAAAGCATCGATTCCAAATCAACATTATGGTGGACAGCATCGAGGTGGAAAGCGTCGTTAGTTTACACGATCATAATACCCTTTATCAGGGATTTCTAAGGTGTATAATTTTCTAGATTTATTGTTTAAAAAGCCTTCTCTTAACCATGGATTGTGGATTTTTAATTGCTTATAATTAAGTCCCAATTTACGAGCAAACTCCACAAAGTCGGTCACGGCAGTATCCAATTGAATTTTGGATGTTGGTATGGGTGCATACAAGTCCGCTTCAGTAAAGTTGAAACCGTATTTTTTGGGATGATTTAAAATTTCTTTTAAGGCAACAATTCTAAAAATGTATCGACCTGTCTCCTCTCCTAACAATAAATCATAATAGTTTGTAACTTGTTGTTTTTCAAGTTGATTTGAAATTCCCCGAATGCCAGCATTGTAAGCCGCCGCCGCAAGGGTCCAATCACCAAATTTCTCTTTGGCTTTTAAAATATAGTTACAAGCCACATGCGTGGATAATTCTAAATGGTAACGTTCATCAACATTTGAATTAATTTCCAACCCATATTCTTTGCCTGTTGCTTCCATAATTTGCCAAAACCCCTTAGCTCCTGCTGGAGAGGTTACATTTTGAAGGCCACTTTCAATAAGTGCTAAATATTTAAAATCATCTGGAATTCCATACGATTTTAAAATTGGCTCGATTACTGGAAAATAGCGGTGTGATCGTTTAAACAATAACAATCCGTTTGACTGCCAATAGGTGTTTACAAGCAGCTCACGATCCATTCGTTCTCGAATATCGGGGGTAAAAACAGGCAATACCTCTCCAGAAAAATCAAGGGCTGTTGGAATTTCTAACGCATAAACGTTATAATCATTTACAGTTGAATTGTTTTTATTTTCAAAATTTGGATGACTCGTAAAAGCTAGAACAAGAAATCCAATAAAAGAAATTGTCCCAATAGAAAAAAAAACGGTTTTAAAGTAGTGCATAATAACAAGGGTTTAATGCTTTAAAAATACAAAAAATAGTCAAGCTCGCATCAACTAAGAATCAAATTTGGCAAATTTTCATTCAACCATTTAAATTTATTTAAAATCATAATATGGGTTCCGCCTTCCACAACAATACAATTTTCAATATTATCAATTGGAAAAATGATATCCTTATTTCCATGAATATGAACTAAATTAGGATCGCTCTCATCTTGATGCCAAGACACCAGCTGTTTAATGGCCCAATCTAAATAGCGTTTATCTGTAATGGATAAGTACTGTTTGTATAAATCGAGACGCTTCACAATGGGTTTTCCAAAAGCATATTTGGAGAGCAAATCAATATTTTGAGCAAATAGACTGGTTGGGACTAATTTATAGACCTTTGTTTTTCCTGCCAATTGGAGATGGAGTGGTAATTCTTGACGGGTTTTAACACTAGAAATGATGACAATTTTTCTAAAATTATGAACCAAATTCATTTCTTGTGCAATGATCCCTCCAAAAGAGACGCCTACCAAAACTGCATTGGAATGTTTGATTTTAGAACAAAAACGTAATGCGTACTCAGAAATAGACTCTTCTTCGTAGGGAATCATCCATTCCAAAAAGTGAATTTCAAACCTATCAGTGTCTAATTTAATATTTTTAAAAATGCTAGGATTTGCTGCTAACCCAGGTAAAAAATAGACAGGTATTTTATTTTCATTTTGATGCACTTAGCAAATATATTAACTAGTTAGATTATTTTTTGTAAATTTGTATCCTAGAAATTATCTCAAACCGACTGAAAAACACTCTATCATGGTTGACGCTTCTAATTTAACAGACAATGCTTTTTTACGCCAATACGAATTAACGGTTGATGCTGAAATGGCTACCCTAGAATATTCTCAACAAG
>JABAZA010000008.1 GCA_018608725.1 Flavobacteriaceae bacterium | reverse complement strand
TCATTGAAGCCAATCAATCCTTTTTTTAAACCGCCGATCCATTTAGTACCGTCTGGTCCAATTACAATTTCACTGAAACCATTTTCATCACTCATAGGGTCTGATATTATCGATGAAAAATCATACGAGGTCCATTGATTATTTTCAAATTTATTCAATGGCTTTTGAACCCTTCCATTAGCAACCCATAAAACACCATTGTCATCAAATTTGCTCGTAGATGTCAAATAGCGTTCTGGTATAAATGGTTTAAGAGTACTGTTATTTTCGTTATAGATACCACTAATTTCTTCGCTATTAATTTCTATTAAACCAGAGTAATAGGAACTGACAAAAACCTGCTCTGTGTCAAAAGGATTCACAGCGATGTGAGATAAAAAGTCTGGTGATACTACCTTTGAGCTTATAGAATCATATGGGATATTAAGCCATTCATTTTGCCGGTATCTACTTATTCCTGAGAATCTTTGACCTCCATTCCAGTCAAAAGACAACCCGTATCCTCCAAAAGTAAGCCATAGATCATGGTTTTTTAGTTCTAAAGAAAATGGGGTGTTTAACAAAGGACCATCAGGATGAATTTCTTCAAATATATCACTATTTATTAAGGTTGTTTTTAAAACTCCTAAACCTAATCGACCAGTAGTTGTATCGCCACTTGTTCCAATAAAAATATTGTTTCCAAATGTAATTGTACAAGAATAAGACGCTGGGAACTCAGTTGTTGGAATAATAGTATGCACTAAATTAAAGTTTGCGTCATAAAAATTAACTTTCGTTGACAGCGTTTCTATGAGATACGCATCAGAGAAATATAAATCCTGGGGGGTGGATGAACTCACAAATAATTGTGTTAATGAATTATCTATATTTATTTTTGACGTCACAGCGTTAGAAGACGTGACAATTATATTCGTATCGTATAGGATTAAATTTACAAAGTTTCCCGTCACAATTGTCGTCCACTGTTGAAAGTCTATTAAATTCGGATTACTCACTGATGCAGATTTTATACCTTCATTCCCTCCGCAGTTAGCATAAATTACGTTGCTTTTAATCACCGTTTGATTTACGCGTGCTTGACTTCCGTTGAGACCTAAATAATAGGTGTCTCCAAATTCTAAATTATCTAAATCATATGTGGAAACTCCATAATCCGTAGCAATATAAACAAGTCCATTGTGTTCATTAAAATGATTGATGCTTTTATTGTTTGGTGGAATGGTTGTTTTATTTACAATATCTATAACTTTTAGAATATCATTGTCTGACTCTTTAAAAACTTCTATCAATCCATTTTGATACCCTATCAACAATAATTGATAATTAATACTGTAATGTATGGTGGTAATGAGCTCTCCTGAAAGGCCATTAACAGTAGTTATTGTTTCAATTTGATTGGTACTTGAGTTATAAGAAAATATCGCATTTTCCGAAGCAGCATAGACTTTATCATTAGCTCCTATAATTTCTATTATGTCTAAATACGAGAAGTGTCCTTCCCAAAATTCAGAAAAATCTTGAGAAAAATTAAACATTGGCAACAAAAATATTATAATAATTGCCAGTCGGTTAAGTATACATTGTATGAGCGTTTTTAAATACATTTATATCAAATACTTTTCGATTAAAATTAATCTTACTTAATGGTTTTATCCCCTAAAAACAAAAACGATTCTTTTGTGTAAATCTTATTTTATGTTCTTAATTTTTTCTGCCGTAGTCTTCTGTTTTTTGATAAATACGGTAGTTCAACTAAATACCACGACAAGATAGCCATAAGTAATGTGAGCATCAAAATGAGCGTACAAATAATGAGAGGAGGATATTTATTAAATAAGCCTAGAAATCCAAATAATTGTATTAAAGGATAATGATAAATATAAATCCCGTAAGTAAAGTCCCCATATTTCCCAAAATTATTTAAAAATCTAAAACTATAAGCGGCATAAAACACCATGAATCCAAATGAAATTGGTTTTAGTAATTGTGTTTTTAAAATATAGTGCTCTAAAACAAACACTATTAAGCATGGAATAATAATATAATCTTTCCATTTCTTTAAAATTGAAAAGTTTTTGTAAAATACGATTCCTGTAGCAAAAAAAGCTAATGCTCCTGGAAGTTGTTTCGCTATTCTATAATTCCCTGTAGAAAGAAAATACATATAATAAGTAACCGATAAAAGATATACAATGACAATTAAGGCATAAAAGTTTAATTTTTTAACCCTAACAAGCCAATAAAATACAGGGACTAAAAGATAAAACGCTTCTTCCAGCTTAATTGTCCACAAAGCGCCATTAACAGCACAAAATTTATTTGTTTCGAATACTCCTGGCAAGCAAGGTTCTAAATAATTTTGAAAGGATAAATTGGCTGCAAGATAGTTCCAAAATTGACTATTAGAGAAATACTCGTAAATCGAATAAGATGAGATAATACTAAAGAGGAGTGCAGAAGCTAAGATTACAACAGCATAGGCTGGAATAATTCGTTTCGCTCTTCTAATAATGTATTCTTTTAGTATTGCACTATTCTCATAACTTTTCGCAATTAAAAATCCGCTTATTATAAAAAACCCGTCTATTGCTAAGCGTGCGTTAAGATAGATTTTAAAAGGTTTAAGAACTTCAAGGTCACTCAATTCAATTAAATGTGCAAATGCCACTGTAAAAGCAAAAACAAATCTTAAGAAATCGAAATTATTAATATTAAATTTATTCAACTATCTAGTGTTTTATTTATAAAAATCTTGAGTGTCAAGCCTAGAAATGAAATGGAACTATCTTCAACTTTTAAATACAAATATATTTATTACAAACGAGAAATGAACTCATTATTGTACATAAACAAAAAAGCTTCCAAATTAATGAAAGCTTTCTAAAAGTAGGTTTGGTAGTTATTACACCACGCCTTGTGCGAGCATTGCATCGGCTACTTTGACAAAGCCTGCAATGTTGGCGCCTTTAACATAATCGATATACCCTGTTTTTTCGTCTTTTCCATATTCGATGCATGCATCATGAATATTGGACATGATATCTTTTAACTTTTCATCTACTTCTCCTCGAGTCCAGTTGTAACGTAAAGAGTTTTGTGTCATCTCCAATCCTGAAGTGGCGACACCCCCAGCATTGGATGCTTTACCTGGTGCAAATAAAATTTTTGCTTCATGAAACTTAGCGATTGCTTCTTTTGTAGAGGGCATATTAGCCCCTTCACTCACGCAAATACACCCATTTTTTAACAACATTTCGGCGTCATTTTTATTTAATTCATTTTGAGTGGCACAGGGTAACGCAATGTCACATTTAACTTCCCAAGGCGTTTTATTTGCTACAAACTTTGCATTTGGATAGGTCTTAACGTATTCACTGATGCGCCCTCTTTTTATGTTTTTTAGGGTCATTACAAACTTGAGTTTTTCTTGATCAATGCCAGCTTCATCTAAGATAAAGCCCGAAGAATCTGATAGTGTAACTACTTTTCCACCTAAATGAATTGTTTTTTCAGCGGCGTATTGCGCAACATTTCCAGATCCGGAAATTGCAACTGTTTTACCTTTAAAGCTATCTCCTTTTGTCTGCAACATTTTATCTGCAAAGTACACAGTTCCATATCCAGTAGCTTCAGGTCGGATGAGCGAACCTCCCCAAGTCATTCCTTTTCCTGTAAGAACCCCTGTAAATTCGTTTCTGAGTTTTTTATACATTCCAAATAGGAATCCTATTTCGCGTCCTCCTACACCAATATCCCCTGCTGGAATGTCCGTATTAGAACCAATATGACGAAATAACTCACTCATAAAAGCATGACAAAATCGCATAATTTCATTGTCGCTTTTTCCTTTTGGATCAAAATCACTTCCGCCTTTTCCTCCTCCCATTGGAAGGGTTGTTAAGCTATTTTTAAAAACTTGTTCAAACGCCAAAAATTTCAAAACACTCATGGTTACCGTGGGATGGAATCGAAGTCCTCCTTTATATGGACCTATCGCAGAGTTCATTTGTACGCGATACCCTCTATTAACCTGAATTTCTCCTTGGTCATCTACCCAATTAACTCTAAAAGTAATTGTACGTTCGGGTTCTACCATTCTTAACAAAATATTTTTTCCGTGATATATATCATTTTGGACAATATAAGGAATCACCGTTTCGGCGACCTCTTCTACAGCTTGAATAAATTCAGCTTCATGCCCATTTCTTTGTTTTACTAAGTCTAAAAAACCTTTTATTTTATCTTCCATATCGAAAATGTTAGGGGTGTTAAATTTTAAATATTGTACAATACAAATATATAATATCTTTAAAAATAATGCACTATTTTTTTGTATATGATAATTACAGTGCGTTAATTAAGATATAAATTAGTAATATGATATTTTAATAGGAATTATTTAATGAAATATGTAATTGATTGCATAAAATGCTAGTTTGAGGCATATATTAAATCTTTGTTGAGCCCTTTATTCTCTTTATGCCCAACAATTGATCAAATTAAACTGTATAACCCCTATATTTTTGTTTAAACACCACATCATTTTAATCGCTATATAAGCATCGTTAGAACTCTTTTATAAAATTCATAACGTATTTTTCATTGCTAAAATGTATCCTAGATGGATCCCTTCATGAAATGTATTAAATCGAATTGCTTCGTCCACGGTGCTCAAAGTCACGTTTAAGGAAGTCGTGTAGGGAGTGAAGTTTTTGAACATTCCATTATCATAATCTGTTTTGGTTTGTTCAATAGTTGAAAACAAAAGCGTTTTGACAAGAGCCAACTCCTCTTCTGTGGCTTCATGAACGGTTTTAGTATCTTTTTTGTAGGTTTTTACCAAGTCCGAATCTACTAACAAGGGGCGATTTGACAGTCCATAAACCAACAATTGCTGTGTTACAACAGTGTGTGCAACGTTCCAGAAAATAGAATTTCGATATCCTTTAGGAACCGTATTGAGTTGATCTAAAGAGAATTTCTCAAGAAATTTCGATAGAAGTCGTCTGTTTTTTAGTATAATATTGTGATTCCAGTCCATAATATTCAGAGTTTATTTAATTCTTAAGAAAGAAATGATTTTCTTTGTAAAAATAAGAAAAGAATCCCATGAAAAAATTCTATTTTTTAGGTACCTGCAATACGTGTCAACGAATCTTGAATCATTTAGATCTAAGTGAAGACTTTGAACTTAAAGACATCAAAAAAAATCCGATAACCTCCGAGGAGTTGGCACAGCTTAAGTCCTTATCAGGCAGCTATGAATCTCTTTTTAGCAAACGTGCAAAGCTATATAAGGAATTGGGTTTAAAAGAAAAGTCGCTAAAAGACGACGATTATAAAAACTATATTTTAGAGCATTATACCTTCCTAAAACGACCTGTGCTCGTTTTTGATGATCGACTCTTTGTTGGAAATAGCCCTAAAGTTATCAACTCTGCAAAAACAGCACTGTTGGATGAAAAATAATACGTTTGCACTCTTTGCTCTTGTATTAGTGCAACTTTTTTATGGTGTCACATTCACCTTTGCTAATGATGTGATTGACGGCGGATACATACAGCCTTACGGTTTTATTTTGTTTAGAGTAAGTCTTGCGGCTGTTCTCTTTTGGGTCTTTAGCATTTGGACGCCAAAAGAACAAATAGATCGAAGCGATTATCCTAAATTCATGCTCGCTGCATTTTTTGGTGTAGCACTTAATATGCTTGCTTTTTTTAAAGGACTTCAGTTTACAACTCCAATTAATGGGTCTGTAATTATGGTTACAACTCCTATCATTGTATTGTTGTTATCTGCTTTTATTTTAGGAGAAAAAATTAGAAAAATCAAGGTTTTGGGAATCTTTATGGGACTTTCTGGAGCCTTAATTCTAAGTTTCTATAACCCCTCAACTAGTTCCGGAGACAATGTATTATTAGGAAATTTTTTAGTGCTTATCAATGCAGCATCCTACAGTTATTATTTAATTTTGATAAAAAAACTAACCAACAAATACCATCCTTACACTTTTATTAAATGGTTGTTTTTGTTTGGAACATTTTTTGTGCTTCCTTTTGGATACACAGAGCTTGCCGCTGTCAATTGGGAGAGTTTTACCCCTTACATTTGGTTTTCAATCTTTTTTGTGGTGGTTTGCGCAACCTTTGCCACTTATCTACTAAACCCACTCGCACTGCAAAAACTGAGTGCCACAACAGTGAGTACATTTGTATATGTTCAGCCAGTTTTTGCGGGGATTTTTGCGATTATGATGGGAAGCGATCGTTTAAACGCTGTTAAAATAGTAGCAGCGGCTTTAATATTTTTAGGTGTATATTTGGTTTCTAAAAATCCGACTCTTCAAACGACTAAATGAATTCTATCGTCACCTCTTTATACCCTTCTGTTGATCTTATCGATCCTGTCGTTTTTAAAGAATTAAATACTGATAAAAATGTCTATTTTTCAAAATCATTCTTAAAAGCTTTTGAACGTTCAAATCCTCAAATTGAATTCAAATACATTACGATTGCTGATGCCGAAAAAAAGACAATAGCTCTTGCAGTTGTTCAAGTGATTAGCCTAAGTGTTGAAGGCACTCTAAAGAACATAAAAGTAGCATCCTTAATCCGAAAATTATTAGGTCTATTCTTCTGTAACGAACATATCAAAATACTATTTTGTGGAAATGTATTTCTAAGTGGCGAACATGGAATTAGGTGCTCGGACGGAGTTTCCAAAGACGAAATCATGTCTCAAATTGGAATAGCTTTAGACGCCGTTGCTGCGAATACAAAACCGCTTCATGCCATTTTTATAAAGGATTTTAAAGAAGAATCACTCAAAAACACCCGACAATTTTTAAAGTTTGGTTATAGCGAAATAAATGTAGAGCCTAATATGATTGTTCAACTCGATCCCAAATGGAAAACATTTGAGGATTACAAAAACATATTAAAATCAAAATACAGAGTAAAAGCAAATAAGGCCGATTCGTCAAGTAGTAGTTTAAAAAGCCGTTTATTTACAGAGCATGACTTTGAAACCTACAAAGAGGAATTGCAAGCCTTGTATCAAAATACCATTGACAATGCCAGTTTTAATGCACAAGTATTAAACCTAAACACATACATCCATTTACGGGCTTCATTCAAAGATGATTTCATTGTAAAAGCATATTTCCTTGAGGATAAGCTCGTTGGGTTTTTGACAGCCCTTGTCAATAAAAATACGTTGGATGCTCATTTTATTGGATTAGATTATAGGTTAAATAAATCACATGCCATCTATCCGCGTATTTTAAATGATTATGTCAGATTAGGGATTGAAAAACAAGTCTCGTCAATCGATTTAGGCCGAACGGCTTCCGAAATAAAAACAACTATTGGTGCCATCCCTTTAGAGCTAAGTTGTTATATAAAACATAAGAACCCTTTTTTTAACTCCTTAATAAAGCCGTTTTTTAGACGTATAAAAATCAAAGAATTTAAGCAGCATTCTCCATTTAAATAACAAAGAAGCCTCTTTTTATACTGGCCAACCATTGAGTACTCCACCCATTAGTACCAAAGATACAATCCAATAAAAAACATTTATAAAAATGTATTTTACAGATTTCATTTCAAATATGGCGTTGGTTGCTAAAATAGGTACTCCAACAAAAATTCCTAGAAATGCACCGTGTGCAGCGCCATGCTTAAACGTCATAAACATCTCTTGACCATGCCGCATATCATCAGGCCCTCCAATTAAAACAGTAATGTATAAATAAAAAGAAAGTACCACGGATAGAAGCAGCGCAACAATATAAGCCTTAACTGGAGACATCGTTTTTATTTGGGCTTCGGTAATTCCTGTAGCATGCATCCATGCTGTTCCAAATACTTTTGGGTGGTACCAGATTGCGCCGACGATTAAAGGGATAAGGGCTGACACAAGTATTGCCACCCAATTCATTGAAAAATTTTCCATAATAGATAGTTTTTGGGTTAATTAAAAACAATATACAAAAAAATCAAACACGAATTTACTTTGTGTAGAAGAGTTCTAAATTGTCCTTGGGTATACTTATTGGTTTTCAGTATCTTTGAAAAAAGTTTTAATACTAAAGAATGATACATTCCATGACAGGCTATGGCAAGTCCGTATTACAATTGCCAAGCAAAACGATATCCATTGAGATAAAATCATTGAATAGTAAAACCTTAGACCTCAACATGCGTATGCCCTCAATGTACAGGTCTAAAGAATTGAGTCTTCGAAAACTCATTTCTTCAAGATTAAGCAGAGGTAAGGTTGATTTTTCATTATATTTTGAAAATACTGGGAATGAGACATTTGCAAATGTCAACCCTAAAGTCGTAAAAAAATATATGCAACAACTCGAAGGGTTGGCAACTGGCGATGAAATGCAGCGACTTCAATTAGCGATTAAAATGCCAGATGCAATTAGTACCGAACGTGAAGAAGTTGACGAATCAGAATGGGCAGAAATCCAAAATGAAATTCTAAAAGCATTGGATAGTATTGCTCTTTACAGATTAGAAGAAGGCAATGTCTTAGAAGCTGACTTTACAAAACGAATTGCGATCATTTCAGACCTACTCAATCAAGTACTTGCAATAGATCCCGAACGCATCACAAATGTACGAGAGCGTTTACACAAAGGAGTGTCCGAACTGAAAGAAAAACATGATGAAAATCGTTTTGAACAAGAGCTCGTGTATTACATCGAAAAATTTGATATTACAGAAGAAAAAGTACGACTTCAAAATCATTTGGAATATTTTATAAAAACCTTAAGTTCTAATGACTCAAATGGTAAAAAATTAGGGTTTATTTCTCAAGAAATTGGGCGAGAAATCAATACCATTGGATCCAAAGCCAATTTTGCACCAATGCAAAAATTAGTCGTTCAAATGAAGGACGAATTAGAAAAAATTAAAGAACAATTACTCAATGTCCTCTAAGATGACACAAGGAAAACTAATTGTATTCTCGGCACCATCGGGATCAGGAAAAACAACAATTGTAAAACATTTGTTGGCGCAAAAAGAGCTGAATTTAGAATTTTCTGTCTCCGCTACATCCCGACCAAAAAGAGGAACTGAAGTAGATGCAAAAGACTATTATTTTTTATCTATCGACGCTTTTAAAAAACACATAAAGTCAGACGATTTTCTAGAATGGGAAGAAGTTTATCGAGATAATTTTTATGGCACACTCAAATCCGAAGTAGAACGTATTTGGGCGCTTGGAAAACATGTTATTTTTGATATAGATGTCTCTGGTGGCTTGCGAATTAAACGAAAATTTCCAGAACAAACTTTGGCTATTTTTGTAAAACCTCCAAGCATCGATGAATTAAAGATTCGTCTTAAAAAAAGACAAACCGAAACTCAAGATAAAATTAATATGCGGGTTGCTAAAGCTTCCGCTGAACTTGCCACCGCACCTTTATTTGACTGCATCATTGAAAATGATGTTTTGGAACTAGCTCAAAAAGAAGCTTACGACAAAGTGGCTAACTATATTAACTAAGAATCGATGCGCATTGGACTCTTTTTTGGAACTTATAACCCGATCCATGTTGGGCATCTTGTCATTGCCAATCATATTGCGGAACACTCTGATTTGGATCAAGTCTGGTTGGTCGTTACACCACAAAGTCCCCACAAAAAAAAGCAAAGCTTGTTAGACAATTATCAACGATTAGAAATGGTTTATCGTGCAACAAAGGAGTATCCTAAGCTTGTTCCAAGTGCAATTGAGTTTAATTTATCACCCCCAAATTATACGGTTCATACACTGGCATATTTAGAAGAAAAACACCCCGAACACCGCTTTTCTCTTATTATGGGCGAAGACAATTTAAGGTCCTTACCTAAATGGAAAAATGCGGATGTGATTATCAAAGAGTACCCGATTTATGTGTATCCTAGAAAATTAACGGAATCCAAAACACCAGCCCTTTTGGAAAAAAATGCTACCATAATTAAAATAGACGCCCCTATTATGGAGTTGTCTTCTACGTTTATTCGTCAGTCGATTCAGGCGGGTAAAAATGTTCGACCTATGCTCCCCGATGCGGTTTGGAACTACTTAGATGAAATGAACTTTTATAAATAAAATATGGTCAAAATAGGTTCCATAGAACTCCCCGAATTTCCTTTATTACTTGCACCAATGGAAGATGTGAGCGACCCTCCTTTTCGTGCTTTGTGTAAAGAGCAAGGGGCAGATGTGGTTTATACCGAATTTATTTCGAGTGAAGGCCTTATTCGTGATGCAGTCAAAAGCACCATGAAATTGGATATTTATGAAAAAGAACGTCCTGTGGGAATCCAAATTTTTGGAGCCAATTTAGACAGTATGTTACAAGCCATTGATATTGTTGAAAAATCCAATCCGGACATCATTGACATTAATTTTGGATGTCCTGTTAAAAAAGTAGTCAGTAAAGGTGCTGGTGCTGGTATTTTAAAAGACATCTGTTTAATGGAAAAACTTACGGCTGAAATGGTGAAGCGCACTCATTTACCCGTGACCGTTAAAACACGATTGGGCTGGGATCATGATTCCATTCGGATTGTAGAAGTTGCTGAACGGCTACAAGATGTAGGTTGTGCAGCTATTGCAATTCATGGCCGAACGCGCGCGCAAATGTATAAAGGAGCTGCCGATTGGGGGCCGATAGCCGACGTTAAAAACAATCCACGAATGCACATTCCTGTTTTTGGAAATGGCGACGTAAACACGCCTGAACGTGCCATTGAAATGCGTGATCAGTATGGATTGGATGGCGCCATGATTGGACGTGCTACCATTGGGAATCCTTGGTTTTTTAAGCAAGTAAAACACTTTATGCAAACAGGTGAACATTTAGGACCTATTAGTATGCTAGAACGTGTAGAAGCCGCACGACGTCATTTGCAAATGGCGATTGATTGGAAAGGAGAGGTTTTGGGGGTTTTAGAAACCAGACGTCATTATACCAACTATTTTAAGGGAATTCCTAATTTTAAACCGTTCCGAACACGGATGGTAACCAGCGATCATAGTGCCGATGTTTTTGCAGCGTTTGATGAGGTAGAAGCCCTCTTTGGAGACTATCAGTTTGTTTAGACGTTTAGCTGCGTTTTAGCAATGCGTTGCGACGCAATTCGAGAAGCTAATATTCCTAAGGTTAATATCGTAGCGAGGACAATCCCAATATTAATGAACTGAAAATCCACTGGATAGGCCAATGAAGGCGTAATCATAACTAAAGAATATTTTTGTTGCAACCAGATTACTAGTATCCCGATCCCGAGTCCTATTCCTCCTCCAATGACCGTCATTAAAATTCCTTGGTAATAAAATATGCGTCGCAAATCTTTAACGGTTGCCCCTAAATTGTATAAGGTTTTCAAGTTCTTTTTCTTGTCTAAAATCATCATAATTATAGAACCGATAATATTAAACAAGGCGATGATTAAAATCAATGTAAAAATCAAATAGACCGCCACGTGTTCTGTGTTGAGCATTTTATAAAGCGCATCGTTGAGTTGGAGGCGATTCTTAATGGTGACTTTGTTTTCAAAAAGAGATTGAAGCGCAGCTCTTGCGGTATCTTCATCGACTGAGGGCTCTAAATAAATATCGATTGCACTCAGGGTTTCAGCGTCGTAGTTTAATAAATACTTGGCATTTTCAATGGATGTAAATACTTGTGAATTATTGAGCGTTTCATTAATTTGAAAGATGCCTGCATTGGCGACTTTCATACTCCTAAAAGCCCCTTTTACTGAGCTTTGTTGTCCAGTGCCTGGCTTGGGCGCATAGAGTTTAATCACTTTTGCTACATCAAAAATTCCAAAGCCTAATTCGTTGGTAACACCCCAACCTGCGACAATTTGAGGAGTGTTAGGTTCGAACCACTGTCCATATACCAAAATAGAATCAATTGTTGCTTGTGGATAATTTGCATCCACTCCTTTGAGTGTGACGGCTAAATGTTTATTGTCACAATTCATCAGCATCCGTTCCTCTACGACTTCAGTAAAAGAGGCAACTCCGTTAAGGGCGGTTAAGGCTTGTTTTTGGGCGGGGGTAAAACGAATGGTTTTGGAGGTGGTGGGAACAATTTTTAAATCAGGGTCGGAAAAAGAGGTGAATTCTAAGCTGAAATTTTTGAGCCCAGAAAACCCTGAAAGTACGATGAAAAGAGCGGCGGTTCCTACAATAATTCCAAAGCCTGCAATAAGAGTGATAAAATTAATAGCGTTGTTATTGCTTTTAGAAAACAAATAACGTTGGGCGATATAGAGGGAAAAATTCAATTAGGATTTTTTTCGTTTCTCTAAAAGATCGGGGTTTTCAATTGGATTTTCGATGCCTTTGAGAGACTTGTCTATTTGGTCGATATACTCCAAAGAGTCATCAATATAAAAAATCAATTGGGGCATGCGACGCAATTGGTGCTTGGTTCGTTGCGACAGTTCGTGTTTGATGAGTGGCGCATTTGACTTTATGCCTTCTAAAAGCTCGGTGCCTTTTACAATTGGAAAAATACTCAGATACACTTTTGCAATCGAAAGATCGACAGTGACGTTCACCTTGGTTACCGAAATAAGGATCCCTTTCATTCCGCCTTGGGTGGCCGCACCTTGTAAGACCTCAACGAGATCACGCTGTAAAACGGAGGCTATTTTTTTTTGTCTTTGACTTTCCATGGGGTAAAAATAATATATTTCTGGGTGAATTGTTTAAAAGCTAGTCCTTTTCGGTTAAATTTGTAGTATGCTGAAGAAAATAGAACATATTGGCATTGCCGTCAAAGACTTAAAAACTTCTAATGAATTGTTTAAAAAGCTTTTGGGAGTTCCGCATTATAAAACCGAACAGGTCGCTTCCGAAGGGGTAACAACGTCTTTTTTTGATGTAGGAACGCATAAAGTGGAACTGCTAGAGGCCACAAACCCCAACAGTCCAATTGCTAAGTTTATCGCTAAAAAAGGCGAAGGCGTGCATCACATTGCTTTTGAAGTGGAGGATATAGAGTCCGAATTGGCGCGTCTAAAAGCGGAAGGGTTTGAATTGATTCACGAAACCGCCAAAGATGGAGCAGATCATAAACGTATCGCTTTTTTACATCCAAAATCAACGAATGGGGTGCTAATTGAACTCTGTCAGGAACGGCCTAATAAAGACTGAATTTCTTTTTATAATTTTAAAAATCGTTGTAATATTGCAGCCACATTGGTCCCATAGCTCAGTTGGTTAGAGCATCTGACTCATAATCAGAGGGTCCTTGGTTCGAGCCCAAGTGGGACCACCCTGAAAACCCTTCTTAATTGAGGGGTTTTTTGTTGCTCTCACTCTCTAACCAGTCTCGAAAAGCTACTAAAGGCCATCTCTCACTTAATTTTTAAACATCTCAAAGAACAGTCCAAATTTACTAAAAACTGACAGACTTTTGACAGACATTTCTGTTCTTTTCGCTTTTAGCACTTTTCTCAACACGCTTTGTTCCAAAGCCACTGAGCTAATAAGTACTAAACTTGGACTAATTCTATGAAATATTTTTTGCTATATTTGAAGTATAAACCAGTTTATTATGAAAAATTTATTTTATTTATTTTTAGCTGTAACAATCTTCTCTTGTAGTAGTGATGGTGATGAAGATTGTCGTGAGATTGTAGGTATGGGATATAGTTGTATTGGTTTAGACTGTACATATAGTATTGACCTTTACAGTACTACATATACTGAAGGTGAACCAATATTAGTTAACGAGACAACTTATTTCTATTACGAGGAATTATGGGATGAAAATGAAATAGTTTGTTGGGAAGGAGAACAATAAAAAAGCCACTCAATTAGAAACATTGATAAAATACTAACTGAAAAACTATGAAAAAAACATTTTTATTTTTCTCAGCCATACTCATCTTCGGTTGTAGTAGTGATGATAATGATAACTCCAATTCCTCATCAATGGAAGGAAGATGGAATTTAACTTCTATGTCTTTTCAAGGGGTTGAACAAGATTTAAATAGTTGTGACTTAGAAACCTACATTGAACTAAATAATAGTGGTACAGGTATTTACTACCTTTATTATACTGATTGGCCTGATAACCCTGAAATTGAACCTTGTGGATTGGATGAAATGTATGATATAACGTTTGCCAACACGTCAAGCAATACATATTCAATGGATGTGGATTTTGAGGAGAGTGTCGCAAGCGGAACAGCCACTGTAAATAATAATGTTCTAACATTTAGTGGACTTACATTTGAAGGGTTACCTTTTGAGGATATGTTTACAAAACAATAACTAAATGAAAAGAGCAATTCATATAGTTAACTTCTTAAATTACTACGGATTATACTTTGATTTGAAAATTAGCAGAACTAATTATATCAGAATTAGATTTTTCTAATACTTCTCAACTCTACTAATAGGAAGTGGCAAGTCATTAGCTTCTACTTTATAGTCTCCGTTGTCTGTTTTAAGTTTACCCTGCTAAATCTTTAAACTTAAAGTTGTCTAAACTTTTTCTGTTTACCT
>JABAZA010000011.1 GCA_018608725.1 Flavobacteriaceae bacterium | reverse complement strand
TCTGCCTCGAGGATAGTTTGTTTCAAGATTTTTTTTTAGTTTTTAAAAAGATTAATGGGGTAGTTTATCCTTAACAAGTCCGTATAAAAACGTCCCAAAAATGGACGCTAAGATTACCACTAAAATAGGGGTAAATCCAGCACCAAACAATGTAAACATTGGTCCTGGGCAAGCTCCTGCTAAGGCCCATCCCAATCCAAAAATGAGACCGCCAAAAAGGTAACGGCTCACACTTTTATTTTTGGGAGTAAACACAATTGAATCTCCATAAAAAGAGGTTATTTTAAACCGTTTAATAGTTTGTATAATCAGAACTCCCATACCTACGGCAGTACCAATGATGCCATACATATGAAAGGATTCAAAACGAAACATTTCATAGATTCGAAACCATGAGGCGGCTTCTGATTTAAACAGTGTAATTCCAAAAAGAATGCCAATAAAAAGATAAATAAGTGTTCTCATAACTACTAAAAAATTAAGGGAAAAATAAAATGAACCATTGTAAGACCTCCAATAAAAAACCCTACAACTGCAACTAACGATGGCCATTGAAGGTTGCTTAACCCCGAAATAGCATGTCCAGAAGTGCAGCCTCCTGCATAACGTGAACCAAATCCAATGAATAAACCTCCAATACTCAAAATAGCTAAGCCTTTCAAGTCTGAAAATACTGCACTATCAAAAAGTTCATTTGGGAGGTAGCTCGTACCCGCACTTTTAAATCCAAGTGAGTTCAGCTGTTCTATAGTTTCTGGATGGATGGCAACCGCCAAGTCAGTTGATAGAAACTCAGAGCCAATATAACCTCCAATAATGGCCCCCAAGACAACAATTAAATTCCATTGTTGAGACTTCCAATCAAATTTGAAGAAATCGGAACGCTTATCAGCACCACAAAGGGTACAAAAGGTTCTTAAGTTAGAAGACATCCCAAAATTTTTTCCAACCATGAGGAGTAAAAACATAACCAGGGCTATCAATAAGCCGGAAACAGACCAATGCCAGGTCTCAAAAATTGCATTCATATGAATTGTATTATTTTTATAATCGACCTGGGACTGCAAGGTATTATATATTTTTGTTTTGTTCTATTTTTTTGTCATAAAACCAACCCTTTTTTTAAGAACTATTTTTAAAGATCGTAGTTTCAATTAACTTTAATTACCTTTGCTACGATGAGTATATTAGTACAAATTGCCATAAAACCAGCCCAACAAAAAGACACCGATTTTATATTAAAATCAAGTCTTTTTAAGGCCAAACTACAGAGTGCAGAGATCAGTGATTGGCGCATCCGAAAACGATCTATCGACGCCCGAAATGCATCGATTAAACTCAACTTACAAATTGAATTTTGGTTGCTTGGTGAAACACGAACACAACCTCATTCCTTTGTACCACAAGACGTACATTCAAAACCAGAAATTGCTATCATAGGCGCAGGACCCGCAGGACTGTATGCTGGGTTGCGTGCCATTGAAGCGGGCTTGAAACCCATTGTATTTGAACGTGGAAAAGATGTGCGTGCTAGACGTCGCGATTTAGCAGCCATCAATAAAGAACAAACCGTGAATCCAGAATCCAATTATTGTTTTGGTGAAGGCGGAGCAGGAACCTACTCTGATGGAAAATTATATACACGCTCCAAAAAACGTGGAAATGTTTTAAAAGCTCTCGAATGGTTTGTCCATTTTGGAGCCTCTGAAGATATTCTGGTCGAAGCCCATCCACATATAGGAACCAATAAATTACCCGCCATTATTACGGCCATGCGCGAAGCAATTATTGAAGCAGGGGGGGAGGTGCATTTTAATGCCAAGCTGACCGATATTCAAATTAAAGACAATGCCATCAATGCTCTGAAAATTAACGACGAATCATGGAAACCCTTTGAGAATGTTGTCTTAGCAACAGGACATTCAGCCAGAGATATATTTTACTTGCTCCATAAAAGAGGGGTTCATTTAAAATCCAAAGCATTCGCGTTGGGAGTGCGAGTAGAGCACCCTCAAAACCTCATAGATAAAATTCAATACCACGGAGCTGATGAAAATCCGTATTTGCCACCCGCATCTTACAGCTTAGTAGAACAAATTGATGGGATGGGAGTTTACTCCTTTTGTATGTGTCCGGGTGGGATTATTGCCCCCTGTGCCACATCACAAGAAGAAGTAGTGACCAATGGATGGAGTCCAAGCAAACGAAATAACCCCTATGCAAACTCCGGAATTGTAGTGAGTTTAGAACCTAAAGATTTGCCAAACTATTCATCGGACGATCCTTTTGTATGTCTTGATTTTCAGAAAAAAGTAGAACGCGATTGTTGGGAAGTTGCTGGTAAAACACAGCAAGTGCCCGCCCAACGTATGATTGATTTTATGGAAGGGAAGAAATCTAAAGACTTCCCAAAAACATCCTACCAACCGGGCATTGTTTCAGTTGACTTAAATACAGTCTTGCCTCCAATGATTTCTAAACGTTTGCGAAAAGCATTTTCTGTATATGGAAAAAAAATGAAGGGCTATTACACCAATGAAGCTGTATTGCATGCCCCAGAAAGTCGGACATCCTCTCCTATATCCATCCCTCGAAATTCAGAAACCTTAGAGCACGTGCACGTCAAAGGATTGTACCCTTGTGGCGAAGGTGCAGGCTATGCGGGGGGTATTATTTCTGCTGCCATCGATGGGATTAATTGTGTGGATGCCATTCACAAGAAACGCAACATAGCTTAATCTTTTTATTTCAAATCCAGAAAAATGGACGCCTTTAAGTCGTTGATTTTAAACTAACTGATGCTCATGTTAGTTTTTTTTCGTAAATTTAGATTCCTTTCTACGCTTAACCAATTTAAAATTAAACTGAATGATTTCAAAATTTAATACATTTATTTATAATTCGATATTATCTGAAGCTGTAAAAAACAAAGTTGAACGGGTGATTCTTATTGTTTCGATCATCAGTTTTTTAGCCCACCTTATTACTATTTATTTGGTAAATAATCAGTTGATCACTATTCCTGAAGGTCTCAATTTATTTGAATCTCCAATTGCAGCGATTTACACCCCCTTTTCATTTATTTTAATTTACGAAGTATATCTGTTGATTTTTTATTTACCGCGGTCCATCACCACCTATATCGGAAAGCAATATGAAATTATTACACTGATTGTTATCCGACGTATTTTTAAAGATTTAGCTAATTTAGAACTTAATTCAGATTGGTTCGATATTAAAAACGATCTTAATTTTACTTATGATATTATCACTGCATTACTGTTGTTTTTTATGATTTATTTATTCTCTTTAGAACGCCAAAAACTTCAGACCCCTAACAACTCTAAATCCTTAGAACCACTTCAAATAGAACAATTTATAGCCATCAAAAAGTCTATGGCCTCGATTTTAGTACCCATCTTTATTGGGATTGGACTCCTTACTTTTGGAACCTGGATTTTTCAACACACCCCTGAAAATTTATCTCTAGCTTTGAAAGACATCAACAGTGTTTTCTTTGACGAGTTCTTTGCAATCTTAATTATTGTTGATGTATTCCTATTACTCTTTTCATTTTTCTATACCGATCAATTTCATAAAGTGATAAGAAATTCAGGATTCATCATTTCAACCATCCTCATTCGCTTATCTTTTTCGGTAGATGGATTGCTTAATAACTGTTTAATAATTAGTTCTATTGGCTTTGGACTCCTCATTTTATGGATTCACAACCGCTTTGAAAATAACATCAAACCTTCATAAATAAAAAAGCCCAAACTTATGTTTGGGCTTTTTTCTGAATTCAATTTATTAGTGTTTCAGTTTTTTCTTTTTTTTCTTCTTTTTCTTTTGGGTTTGTTGTTTCCAAAGGGTGTATTGCGCATCATTTAAGATTGCCTTGATAGACTTGTTAAAAGCAATTTTGTCGTCAAGCATCTTGTTTTGCATCTCAAAATGCTGTTCTTTACTCGGCTTTCCTTCTGGACGGTTCGCTCTTTGTGCTCTCTTTTTAACAGTGGTTTCTAAAATCAATTCATAGATTTCCGCTTGTTGATTTTCCGATAAATCTAACTGTAAAGTCATCTTTTTTGACATTAAAGTAGCGATATTTTCTGCAGACATATTTGCCATTTTATCCATCGGAGGAGACATATCATGTCCTCTTTTTGAGGGTTGAGCAAAGCTCATCATTCCAATAAAGATAAAGGCAACTAAAATAAATGGTTTCATATTGTTCAGTTTTTTTGTTTGATTAAAAATAGAGTTATATTATTTAGGGTCTAAAATTAAATTAATCCGTTCTACAGCATCTCGAAGGTGAATCTTATTCATACTATTCGATGTTTTTGAAATACTGGAGTTAATAAGGTTTCTCAAAGTTTTTAATTCTGCTCTTACAATCGCACGAATATCAGATTGACTTGTATTAACTGCTGTCGATTTTACATAATCACTTCCTTCTCTTTTACTTTGGTTTTCTGCAGTCATCAAATACGCCAATCGGTCGATATGAGCCCTTTGCAAATTTCGCCTGTAAGTATCAATTTTACGTCCAGAGTACAACTCACTCCAAATGCCTGTTCTCAAATCTCGAGTCATACTTCGTAGAGAATACGCCTCATAGCCATTCATAGTTTCATTTTCGATCATACGCGCCATTTTCCCTAAGCTCAAAATTGTTTTCAAACTACGTTCTTGCAGTCTTCGGATCCGCTCCACAGAACCTGAATATTCGATACGCTCAAAAATTGCAGGATCTAAAAGCCATTGCGGTGTTTTAAATACTTGTGCGTTTATAAACTCTAAAGCATTTTTTTGATGTTTCTTATCTACATAAGTATATACCGCACCTTCCTGATCGGCTGTTTTGTAATGCTCGTAAACACCCCCTATATTATTGGCAACATGCCCCATATAACGACTAAATTGAGATAATAACTGTCCGTACATGTCATTCAAATCAGAATAATCTTTCCCAGATTCGGTAGTCCATTCGATAAGGTTTGGGACAATTCGTTTTAAGTTTTTGATCCCATACGTACTTGCTAAAATAGCATCATCTCCAAGATCTTCTGTTTGTGAACTTGGATCTACGACATCTCCCACTTGTTGATGCCCAAAACGGTACATTGGATCGCCAGCATGCTCCAAAATCCAACTGTTAAGAATTTCTTTTTCTGCTTCGGCAGTCGTATTTAGAATGGGTTTATAGCCCCAAGCAATGGCATATTTATCATAGACACCAATATTTGGCATTAAGGCAACCCCTGTATCTTCAGGTTGAGCCACGTAATTAAAACGCGCATAGTCCATAATAGATGGAGCCGTTCCGTATTTTTGAGTGAAGGCTGCATCACGTAAATCTTCGACTTTATAAGCAGAACTGCTTCCCATATTATGAGGCAACCCTAAGGTATGTCCTACTTCGTGAGCCGATACAAATCGGATCAAACGCCCCATAACTTCCTCTTTAAATTCTGGCATGCGTGCCTCGGGATTGATGGCAGCGGTTTGCACAAAAAACCAGCGTCTTAATAAAGTCATCACGTTGTGGTACCAATTGATATCACTTTCTAAAATTTCTCCCGTTCGAGGGTCACTTACATGAGGCCCATTCGCATTCGGAATTGGAGAAGCGAGGTATCGAACCACTGAATAACGCACATCTTCAGGACTCCATTCAGGATCTTCTTCTGGGGTTGGTGGGTCGGCTGCAATAATAGCATTTTTAAAACCAGCGGCTTCAAAAGCGACTTGCCAATCTTCGATTCCTTGTTTGATATATTTACGCCATTTTTCAGGAGTCGCACGATCTACATAATATACAATTTGCTTTTTAGGTTCTACAAGTTCACCTGCTTTAAATTTCTCTATATCTTCCTCTTTGACTTCCAGTCTCCAACGGTCCAAAAATGTCACTTCTTTACTGCGGTGATCCTCCAAGCCATAATCCACCTGACCCCTTGCAAACCAACCAACACGCTCATCAAAATAGCGACGTTTCATAGGGTTTTTGGGTAATAAAATCATAGAATTGTTAATCTCTATAGAAATTGTTCCTGTACTTGAGTTTGATGGTGCTTCTGAAGCTGCATAGGTTTTTACGTGACGAGCTTCAATATTTTCAGGATAACTTTTGACACTTTCAATAAACGATTTTTCGCTCTCCAGACGAGATACTTTATAGCGTTTTCTAGATCGAGATGGCAGTCCCAATGCTTTGACATCTTTGTTAAATAAATCCGTCACTTCTATCACCGTAGCGGTAGAGTCGGCACTAAACGCTTTTATGGGAAAGGTATATAAAACAGGTTCAAAATTAGAATTTACAACGGCCTCATGGACAGGTAAGGAGTCGGCTGCAAATACCTCATAAGAAACGACTCTTAAAACAACTTTTTCGTCTTTCTTTTGCCATCTTAGGACTTGTGTGTTTTGTTTTCCACCTCCGAATCCAAGACCCGAAGCAGTTTTGGCAATTCGAGTCACCATCAACATTTCTTTATTAAAAAGGCTGTCCGGGATTTCATAAAAAAAGCTGTCGTCAATTTTATGGACTGTAAAAAGCCCTTCGTCTGATTTTGCATCCTTGGTAATCACCTTTTCATAGGGTTGAATGTCACCCTTTTTAGGTTTTGGATCTGGTTTTTTAGCCACTTGAGCAGCTTTAGCGGCCTTCTTTTTTGAGGTTAATTTTATACTGATACAAGACTCAAAAGAAACGAATGCAACTAACAAAAGAGATAATGAAAAGAACTTTTTCATAGATTTGATATTTTAGTTTGTGAAATAAAGAGTGAATATAGAATAATTCTTTCACTAAAAAAACAAATACTACTTTATAACCTATAAATAGCTTAGCCTAAAAAGTCAACAACCAAGACGTCATCAGTCTTATAAACTTTTGCAAGCTCTTTTGAAGTCAGTCCTTTGATGCCCTTGTCCCAGCCTTTATTACTCAGTCCAGACTGTGTTTTTAAGTCAGATAATTGAATTCCAGAATTTGACTTTAAGATTTCAAAAATAGTTTTTTCGTTATCACTCAACTCCACCGCTTTTTTTTCTGGTTTCATTTGCGGGAAAAACAATACCTCTTGAATCGATGCATTATTGGTAAGAAACATAATTAAACGGTCCATTCCAATCCCCATCCCCGATGTAGGAGGCATACCATATTCAAGTGCTCTTAAAAAATCTTCATCAATAAATTCTGTTGCTTCATCATCTCCTTTTTGAGCCAATTTTAATTGGTGTTCAAAACGTTCGCGTTGGTCTAGAGGGTCATTTAACTCTGAGTAAGCATTCGCAATTTCTTTCCCACAAACCATTAATTCAAAACGTTCTGTAAGTTCAGGATTATCGCGATGTTCTTTACATAAAGGACTCATCTCTTTTGGGTAGTCTGTGATATAAGTTGGTTGAATGTAATTTCCTTCACATTTTTCTCCAAAAATCTCATCAATTAGTTTGCCTTTACCCATCGTAGAATCCACTTCAACCCCCAAGTCTTTTGCAGCCTTGCGAATCTCGTCCTCCGTTTTTCCTGTAATGTCAAACCCTGTAAATTCTTTTATAGAATCTGCCATTGTAACTCGGGCATAAGGGGCTTTAAAATCTATTTCATGCGCTCCAAAAGTTGCTTTTGTAGATCCATTTACGGCAATGGCACAATGCTCAAGCAACTGCTCACAAAATTCCATCATCCAATTATAATCTTTGTAAGCGACATAAATTTCCATGGCGGTAAACTCTGGATTATGAGTGCGATCCATGCCTTCATTTCTGAAATTTTTAGAAAATTCATACACCCCATCAAACCCACCTACAATCAATCGTTTCAAATACAATTCATTGGCAATTCGCATATATAATGGAATGTCCAAACTGTTGTGGTGTGTGATGAATGGACGCGCCGCAGCACCTCCTGGAATTGGTTGTAATACAGGTGTTTCTACTTCAAAATATCCAGCTTCGTTAAAGAAACCACGCATCGCATTGAATAATTTTGTGCGTTTTACAAACACTTCTTTGACATGTGGATTGACCACCAAATCGGCATACCGCTGACGGTAACGCATTTCGGGGTCGTTAAACTCATCGTAGGTATTGCCTTCCGCATCTGTTTTTGGAAGCGGTAAGGGTTTTAATGCTTTAGATAACAATGTAAAGTGTTTTACTAAAACTGTTTTTTCGCCGACTTGAGTCGTAAAAAGTTCGCCTTCAATTCCAATAAAATCACCCAAATCGAGTAATTTTTTAAAAACATCGTTGTAAAGACTTTTATCTTCATCAGGACAAACTTCATCTCTGTTAATGTAAATTTGTACACGACCCTCACTGTCCTGAAGTTCCGCAAATGCTGCTTTTCCTTGTATTTTTTTTCGCATTAATCGACCTGCCAAAACCACCTTGTCACCTTCTTTAAATTCAGACTTTACCTTAGCACTGCTGTGAGTGACAGGGAATAAATCAGCGGGATAAGGATTGATCCCTAACGCACGTAATTTTGATAGTTTTTCTCGACGGACAATTTCTTGTTCTGAAAGCTGCGACATAATACTTTGATAAAATTTAAAGACACAAAGATAACGACTATTGCTTAGCATTTCAATTAAAGATCAATAAATCCTTTATTACATTTGTAACGTTCTTTTGAAAGTTTCGTCTTATAATTAGAACTTTATTTAATTATCTTTTTTTATGAGTATTTGGCGTGTATTAGTTTCTATTTTATTCCCTCCCATTGCGGTTTTTGACAAAGGGTGTGGGTCGATTATTATCGTTTTTTTATTAACCCTTTGTGGATGGGTGCCTGGCGTGATTGCTGCACTGGTAATTTTAAACAATCCTAAGTCATAAATCTGTATATTTGCGGCTTATGAATAAAGGAGTCAATATACAGGATTTGGGGTTCAAAGATTACAAGGAAACTTGGGATTATCAAGAAACGTTATTTAAAGAAACCATTGATATCAAAATCAAAAACCGTCGCGAGTCTGCGGACTTAACCACACCAAACTATTTGTTGTTTGTCAGTCATCCGCATGTATATACTTTGGGGAAAAGCGGCGACATTTCCAACCTTTTGTTATCCGAATCTCAATTGGAATCCAAAGGGGCTACTTTTTATAAAATTAACCGTGGCGGGGACATTACCTATCATGGCCCTGGTCAAGTGGTCGGCTATCCCATTTTAGACCTTGAAAACTTTTTTACAGATATTCATAAGTTTCTCCGTTTTTTAGAAGACACCATTATTTTAACCTTGGAAGAGTACGGACTTAAAGCCGAGCGAAGCCCTGGCGAAACAGGTGTTTGGTTGGATGTTGGAACACCCTTTGCACGCAAAATATGTGCCATGGGAGTGCGCGCCAGCCGTTGGGTCACCATGCACGGGTTTGCTTTAAATGTCAATTCCGATTTAGGTTATTTTGACAACATCATCCCGTGTGGAATACGAGGAAAAGCAGTCACATCCCTACATGTCGAACTCGGTCAAGCCATGGTCGATGAAGCAGAGGTAAAGGCAAAACTCTTAAAACATTTCTTAAAACTTTTTGAGGCAACACAAGCCTAGTAGAGCTGATACAGAATCAGGCTGTTGGGATCACCCTTAGTGACAAACTCGAGAGGTGCGTCTGCGTCGGCATTTGCTAAATCAATAGCACTCGTTCCAAAAACAGGAATCCCTGGAAAGCGTTTGGACTGACTGTCAAACAACCAAATTTTTTGTGCTTGTAAGTCGGTAATTGAAATGTAAATTTTATCCCTTAAATAAAACAAATTAGGAGGGGAGTAGCTCCCATATTCCAAATCGATTACATTGGATTTTATAGATAATTTATTATCGCTTCGGGTTACCAATGTTTTTGAAGAACTAGTAATATCATGATTCGGATCAAGCCTCAAAGTTTGACGGCTTACAGCTCCTTTTGTATTCACTTGAACCAAATCTCCTTTTGTATTTGTAGTTGTAAACAGAGAATTATAAAGGTAAATAGCAGCTCCAGAAAAATCAATAGCTTCTTTGACCTTCACGCGAATAGATCCGCGCCGATCCAATATAAGGAGTCGATTACTTGTATTAAATACGATGTAATCCTTCCCACGCACTCGAAAATGTTTGGGCTGACTGCGGATTGAATTGTTGGACTTATATTTAAATCCTTTTACAGATTCCCCTTTAGAATCGTACATTAAAAGAGCTTCGTTTTGTGTGATCAAAAAACGATAGTTTCGTTGTTTGTCATAATCAAATACCGCTAAAGGTTGTGTGATTTCATCTTTAAACTCTAGTGGAAATCGCTCCACATTTTTTCCATTCCGATCAATTACATACAACCTGTTTGGCGTTGCAAATGCCAGTTGTAAACGACCATTTCTATACAAATCCACTTGCTCAACCTTTCCTAAAACAGCTCCCTTCAGTTTCTTTTTCCATAAGACAACTCCTTTATTTGAAATGAGGTATAAATTGTAATCTATATCTTGAACCAGAATATCTTTCTTTTTAGTTCTATGGTTGGTAACAAAAACGGGATCCATCAAAATAGTGTTTGAAAGCGTCAAACTAAACGTTTCGCTGATTTGTGTTTTTGATTGTTTTGATTTTGATTTTTGGAGAATACTATTAACGTGTACAATATGATCGTCTTTCACCAATTGTAAGCCAGAAAGTTTATAAGCACTCAGGTCTTTTTCATTTAAAGTTGTATCAAAAAGTTCTTTTAAAACAACCCCTAAAGTTTCAGTATTTAAATAAGTTTGAAAGGACGCTTCGTCGCTCAATTCACTTTGAATTGTTTCGTACGCATATGAACTTTCAAGGGTATTTTTATTCAGATAATTTGAAATCACAAGTTGCAATACTTTTTCAGAATTTGAAAACACTAAATAATCTTCTATAATGATAAATTTTGTTGTGTTTGATGAAGTTATAAAAGGTCCAAAAGTATCTGTAAATAAAGAAGGCAATGTGAATTCGAACAGGGGTACCGATCTAAAACTACTCAACTCGTTTTGGAAACTGCTTAAAGCTTCATAAGTTGCGTTGATATCGATGGATTTCAGTGCAACACCCTCACCTTCAGAAGTTTCAAACCGACCAACTTCTCGAGTCGTACTAAAAAAGGCTTTTGAAAACTCAGATGCTTTGGTAGTATAGCCAGCGGAATCGATATTGCGGGTGAGTTGTTCAAAGTCCGTATAATTAAAGGAATTAACCAAGCTGCTTTCGCTAGGGATAATCGATTGTAAACTTTGGGGTTGAGGTTCCATCGTTTCAAAAAGTTGAAACCATTTATTTTGAGATTTTTGATCTAAAACAGTTCCATTTATTGCAATACTTTCAGGGGTTATATTAAATCCAAAAAATAGAGATTGAGAATTTAATAAGGGAATTGACTTTAGTTCGGGAAACGTTTTACAATAGACTGAAAACGTATTTGTAGTTTGCTGTAACTTGGATAATTTTGAATATTCAGAAGTCGATTGCAACTTCAAAGACTCAAGAATTGCATCAGAAGTTGACGCCACCAAAATACTGTCTAGAGTCATGTGAGGTATTAAAAGTGTATCCGTTGAATTTAGATTTCTTTGATGCGTAATAAAGGTAAACTCTTGTGATGCGGCTTCTTTGTTTATACAGACCAAAAGCGGACTTAAACTTTTGAGGCTGTCAAGTGGACTCAGCACTTTTTTTAAAGAACTAAAAGCGCCTGTTTTAGAAATCAAACCATTGTTATCAATGGCACTTTGGAAACCTTCTAAGGAATTTATAGAGAGAACAATAGCTGCATTTTTTGGGACTAAATCCTCAATAGAACGCATTGATTTTGGCGTGTAATCACAACTAAAAACCGATAAAATAATCCCTAAAAAATATAAAAACTTATGCATTCGTTGTGCTCCTTGTATTTCACTCCAAACAAAGATAAGATTAATAATTCAAAACAAACTTATTCTTCCAAAAGTCTAAAAGAAAGTCGGTGGTATTTGGTCGTCCCATACTTGCGAATCGCCGCACGGTGTTCTTTTGTAGGATACCCCTTATTTTGTTTCCAGTTATACATCGGAAACTCTTCATGGATTTTATCCATATAGGCATCTCTATACGTTTTTGCCAATACCGAAGCAGCTGCAATATTTTGATATTTGCCATCCCCCTTAATCACCGTTTGATGAGGTATTTTTTTGAACGCCTTAAACCGATTGCCATCCACACTAATAAACGCCACTTTTTCTAATTTTGAAATCGCTTTATGCATTGCTAAAATAGAAGCGTTTAGAATATTGATACTGTCAATTTTTTTTGGGAAGATGTGAGCAACCCCAAATGAAACAGCTTGAGTTTCAATAATCGGCTTTAGCAAATTACGTTTTGTATGTGAAAGTTGTTTGGAATCGTTAAGAATTTCATTTGAAAAATCTAAGGGTAAAATCACAGCTGCCGCCGTAACAGGGCCTGCCAAACACCCACGACCTGCTTCGTCTGTACCACATTCAAATTCTAAATTTGAAACATTTAAGTCCAACATAATTTACTGCATAAAGTTAAATTGATTGTAAAAATCAGTCTTTATGCTGTAAAAAAACAAAATAGATTAGATATTTGCTATTTTTGTGCCAACAATAATTTGCCGTTAGAACCTTGTATATGTATAAACTCGTCTTAATTCTTTTTTGTTTGCACCTCGGAAATACTGCGTTCTCTCAAGAAAAATTGAATAAAAACAAGTCGAAAGAATTCCCTCAAAACTTTCAGCCCAACCGATCTGGGCGAGATTCTATATCCAATACTTCTTCAAAAAAGGTAGCTAAAAATGAAAAAGCAAATATTAAAGACTATCTAATTATTACCCGTCAAAACGACACCATTCAGTTAGATACAACCTTAACCATACATAAGGAGTATAAATTTAACTACCTCCGTAAAGATGATTTTGAACTCCTGCCTTTTAGTAATATGGGTCAGACCTACAACACTCTGTCAGAAAACTTCAAATCTAATTCGCTTCAACCCTTATTTGGAGCCAAAGCCAAACACTTCAATTACATGGATGTGGATGCAATTGATTATTACCATGTACCCACACCGCTCTCCGAGTTAATGTATAAGACTGGTTTTGAACAAGGACATGTGTTAGACGCATTATTTACCGTCAACACCTCCAAACAATTTAATTTTTCGATTGCCTATAAAGGCATGCGTTCTTTAGGAAAGTACGTGCATGTATTGTCGAGCACAGGTAATTTTAGATTTACAACAAACTATAAAACAAAAAACAACCGATACAATATTCGTACCCACATTGTCATGCAAGATATTTTTAATGAAGAAAATGGTGGGCTTTCAGACGAAGACCTCCTAAATTTTGAATCTGGCGCAGAAGAATATTTTGACCGACCCATATTTGACCCCATCTTTCAAGATGCAGAAAGCAGTTTAGAAGGCAGGCGATTTTATTTGAATCACTCTTATATATTAAAGGAGCGAGATTCTCTAAACTCTAATAAAATAGCCGTAGGCAATGTACTTTCATTAGAAGATAAATATTACCATTTCACTCAAGCAACCAGCAACACCTATTTTGGAGAAGCCTTTATTTCGTCTAAAATCTCCGACAAAGTAACCCTCGAATCCTTTTATGCAGAGCTCAATGCACACTATTCAAATAAAACCTTAGGTGCTTTTAAAGTAAACGCAGGCTATACAAACTACAATTATGGCTATAATGCTATTGCCATTCTTAATAATCAAAGAATTACCAACCGCCTTTTGGGTTCTGTAGTTTCATTTGAAGGAAACTATGAGAAAACCATCGGAAAATTTGCCTTAAAAGGAGCTGCTGGTCTAAACCTTACAGGAGATTTAAAAGGAAATTTTCTAAATGCCGAAGCATCTTACGTTATTAACAATGATATGGATGTGAACGCCAGTCTCAATTCAAACTCTAAAGCCCCCGATTTTAACTTTCAATTGTTTCAAAGTGACTATCTAAACTACAACTGGCAAAACAACTTTAAAAATCAAACATCAAAGCAATTAGCAATCCATCTTAACTCGAAAAAATTCGGAACCCTTCAGATCGATTATAACACTCTAAACAACTACCTGTATTTTACTAAAGAAGGCACCATAGATGCAAGCGTCAAGCCCTTTCAGTTCGATAAAACCCTCAACTATATAAGAGCCAAGTTATCAAATGAAATATCTTACAGTAACTTTTCTTTAAACAATACGGTTCTATATCAAACCGTCACCGATGGCGAAGAAGTGCTTAATGTTCCTCAAATTGTAACCCGACACTCCTTATACTATACAAATGAACTTTTCAAAAAGGCTTTATTTTTGCAAACAGGGGTCACGTTTAGTTATTTTTCTAGCTATTATATGAACCGATACGATCCACTCCTTGCAGAATTTTATGTGCAAAACACTACCGAAGTGGGCGACTTTCCACGAATTGACTTTTTTATCAATGCTAAAATTCGTCAAACACGTCTCTTTTTAAAGGCTGAACATCTCAACTCATCCTTTACCGGCTACAATTTCTACTCGGCTCCTAACTATCCTTATCGTGATTTTATCGTACGATTTGGAATAGTTTGGAATTTCTTTTTATAACCATCTTCTTGTAACCACTTGTAATT
>JABAZA010000051.1 GCA_018608725.1 Flavobacteriaceae bacterium | reverse complement strand
TTTTTTTGTTACAAATTCGTCTTGTACAAATTTAATTAAGGATTCCATGTTTATGATTTTTATATATTTATTCGAAACAACATCCACGATGATCGCCAGAGGTTAACCCGAAATTGGCTGCAAATATAAGTAAAAAGTGAAACTTAAAAACTTTATCACAGGAATTTTTAAAAAAATTATAGTGTTTTAGTCTTTTAATAAATCAGGTCGGCGCTTCTTGGTTCGTTCAAGCGCTTGTTCTTCACGCCATTTTTCTATTTTTGGAAAATCGCCACTTACTAAGAGTTCTGGAACTTTCCATCCTTTATAGTCTCTTGGTTTTGTGTAAATAGGAGGGGCTAATAATCCATCTTGAAAGGAATCGGTAAGTGCTGAAGTTTCGTTTCCTAAAACTCCTGGAATGAGACGTATAATTGAATCGCAAAGTACGGCAGCTCCCAGTTCTCCTCCAGAAAGTACATAATCTCCAATAGAAATTTCTTTGGTTATAAACTGATCCCGTACACGTTGGTCAACGCCTTTATAGTGCCCGCAAAGCATTATTAAATTCCCTTTCATAGATAGTTGGTTGGCAATGCCTTGATTGAGTGTTTCTCCATCGGGTGTCATATAAATGACCTCGTCATAGTCACGTTCCGCTTTTAGTTTAGAAATACATTTATCAATTGGTTCTACCATCATAACCATACCAGCACCCCCTCCAAATTGAGTATCGTCAATGGATTTATGTTTGTTGGAAGTGTAGTCCCTTAAATTATGAAAATGAACACTTACCAGACCTGCATCAATGGCACGCTTTAAAATGGAGGCCTCAAAAGGACTTTTCAATAATTCGGGTAAAACTGTGATGATGTCTATTCGCATCTGCTAAATTTAAAGCGCAAAGATAACGAATTGAAAATTCTAATAGTAAGTGAACCGTCTAACTTTGGCAATGTATTTAGCCAAGCGTATGACTTGATGACTGTATCCAAACTCATTATCATACCATATATATAGGATGATATTTTTTTTATTTGGACTTACAATAGTTGCTTTACTGTCATAAATTGCGGGTGCGGTACTTCCAACAATATCGCTAGAAACAAGTTCATCGTTAAATTCATATTTGATTTGTTCCACCAAAACTCCTGACAGTGCAGCGGTTTTAATAAGTGTATTGATTTTTTTTAGGGTTGTTGTCTTTTTAATCTCAAGATTTAGAATGGCTAAACTTCCATTGGGAACTGGCACTCGAATGGCGTTGGAAGTGAGTTTGTTTTCCAAAGAAGGAAGGGCTTTACTTACTGCTTTTCCGGCTCCAGTTTCAGTGATGACCATGTTGAGTGCTGCAGCGCGTCCTCTTCTGTATTTGGAATGCATATTGTCAACCAAATTCTGATCATTTGTATAAGCATGAATTGTTTCGAGATGACCATGAACCACTCCTAAGGAGTCTTCTATAACTTTTAAAATAGGGGTGATCGCATTGGTTGTACAAGAAGCTGCAGAAAAAATATCGACACTTTCAGGAGCGTATTCTAAATGGTTTACTCCATGCACAATATTTGGAATGCCTTTTCCTGGTGCGGTTAACAATACTTTTTTTGCCCCTTTAGCGGATAAATGTCTTTGTAGAGCTTCTTGATCTCTAAAGGCTCCTGTATTGTCAATAATTAAAGCTTCGTTTATATTATAGGATGTGTAATCAATGTCTTCTGGTTTCGCAGCGGATATAATATAAACGGTCATACCATTGATAATCAAAGCTTGTAATTTTGTATCTACACGAACAATTCCATGAAAATCCCCATGTATTGAATCACTTCTTAATAATGCGGCTCTTTTTTCTAGTAGAGTGGGAGTTATTTTATCTCGGGTTACGATTGCTCGAAGTCGTAATTGACTGCCGTTTCCAGAATTACCCATCAGTTCGCGTGCTACTAAGCGCCCAATACGTCCAAATCCATAGAGTACCACATCCTTAGGTTTGAGTTTTGGTTGTTGTTTTGCTGCTTTTAGTTTTTTGGAAAGAAAGGCAGAGATGCTGTGGTTTGTAGCCTCTTTGTGATATTCAAAGGTTAATTTTCCGATGTCTAATTTGGAGGCGGGGAGGTTTAATAATTTGACCCCATGTGCCATTTCTACTGAGTCAAATATTGAAATGGGTTTATTGATAATTTCACCAACATATTCATGAAGTTTTAGAATCTCACTGACGTTCCGATCCATTAATTGGTTTCTAAATAAGACCAATTCAATAGAGAAATCATACCATAAGTCGCTAATAATTTTAATAAGTTCAACCGCTGCTTTTCTGCGGTCGGATTGAAATGCAATTTCGGAATCGTAGGTAGGTTTTGAGGCCATTTATTTGTGTTTTAAAATGTTTTGGTAAAAATAAAATATTTCAAACGTTTTCGTAACTTTTTTGATAAAAAAAATCCAGCATTCAAAAATTGAATAATGGATTTTAATGATTTGATTGTTAATGTTTTACCTAAAACGATAGACAACTTTTTCGCCATTGTTTTTAACAAGCGCAATTCGAAGTACTTTATTGGAGTATTTTTCTAAGGCTCTCTGGGCGTCATTGATAGAATTTATTTTTATATCGTTGATTTGGGTTACAAAACTTCCTTCCGAAATGCCATCAGATTCCCAGTCTTCGCGATGAGTTTCAGAGAGTTCCGAAAGTTGTAAACCATAGTCAATATCTAGGCTTTCTAGGGCTTGTTTAGGAACTTCTTTAAGTGTTCCAAGGATAGGGATATCAATTGTTGTTAGTTTTTCTAAGGTGACTTTCAGAGATTCTAGAGTGCCATCTCTGAGAACTTTAACTTCAACTTCATCGTCAGGACTTTTGGTGTTTAGAAATCCTTTTAAATCTGAAAATTTAGAAATCGTGACTCCGTCAATCTGTTGTATGATATCGCCTTTTTGTATGCCAGCTCTATCGGCTCCTGTTCCTTTTTGTACATCTGTCACATAAAAGCCTTCTGTCTGATCGACTCCAAAATCTTGAGCATTTTTACTGTTTAATTCTCCTCCAATTACTCCTAAAATTCCATTTTGAACATTTCCAAACTCCATAATATCTTCCACAACCTTACGGGCAATATTACTAGGAACTGCAAACGAATAACCGATATAGTTGCCCGTTTGGGATGAAATGGCGGTATTGATTCCTATTAATTCTCCATTAATATTTACCAAAGCACCACCAGAATTTCCAGGGTTTACAGCCGCATCTGTTTGTATAAATGATTGTGTGTTTCGCCCCGATAAATCTCTGGATTTCGCACTTATAATTCCCGCGGTTACCGTTGAAGTAAGGTTGAAAGGATTGCCTACGGCTAAAACCCATTCTCCAATTCGTGCGCTATTGCTATCTCCAAATGTGCTATAGTCTAAAGGATCCTCAGAATCTATTTTTATTAACGCAATATCTGTATTTGGATCGGTTCCAACGATTTCGGCATCAAATGTTTTATTATCATTAGTAGTAATCTCAATGGATTGTGCTCCTTCTATGACATGATTGTTTGTAATGATATAACCATCAGGAGAGATAATAACGCCTGATCCAGTCCCAATCTGTTCGTAACGCTGAGACCTTCCAAAAAATAAATCTTCAAAACTGGTGTAGCTTTTACTAAGCGTTGTGTTTTTTACATGAACAACTGAATGCACGGTTTTGTCTGCGGCAGTCGTAAAATCTACATTGGTTCCCCCATCCGAACTTGCGTTTAAGTTTACGGGGAATAGAGTGGCTGTCGCTTGATTTTCAATAACTTTAGGAGTCAATGAATTTTCAAAAAACTGTTTGTAAGCTCCGAGGGTTAGCGCTCCACCCAAAGCCGAAACACATACTAATGTGAGAATTTTTTTCATGGTGTTTTAATTTATGTTTTATTCACTAACTATAAAATTAGTTTTTTATTGAATTCACAATTCAATTTTAACGACGTTTTAACAGCTCTATTTACAGTTTAATATTCTTATATTTGTTTTATATATGAAGCAATTATTTTATAAATACCAAGGAACCGGAAACGATTTTGTAATGATCGATAATCGAAAGGATGTGTTTGATAAACACAATACTGCGTTGATTTCCCATCTTTGTAACCGCCGTACAGGGGTTGGAGCTGATGGGTTGATTTTGTTAGAATCAGATTCAAGCTATGATTTTAGAATGGTATATTTTAATGCTGATGGCAACGAGAGTACCATGTGTGGAAATGGGGGACGTTGTATAGTTGCCTTCGCAAATTATTTAGGAATTATAGAAAAAAACACTGAATTTGTAGCTATTGATGGACCGCATTTAGCCCGTATTGATGCGGCCTTTGTTGAATTGAAAATGCAAGATGTTTCAGAGGTTTTTTCCAATGATAATTACCATCTTCTAGATACAGGTTCTCCTCATTATGTAGCGCTTCAGTCTAATTTGCAGGGAATTGACATGAACTTGGAGGGGTCTAGAATTCGACATACTGCCCCTTTTGATAGGAGTGGTGTTAATGTAAATTTTGCAGAAAAAATAAATGACGATACTTTTGCAATTCGCACCTACGAACGTGGGGTAGAGGGAGAAACTCTTTCTTGTGGCACAGGAGCTACTGCAGTAGCAATTGCGATGCATCATTCCAATCAAACCACCTCAAAATCGATTGCTTTAGAAACCCAAGGTGGGGTTTTACAAGTTCGTTTTGAACCCCTTTCATCTTTCTATTCAGATGTGTGGTTGTGTGGGCCTACTAAGCAGGTTTTTAAAGGAGATTTAGAATGGTAGAATTAGAAGGAGATTACATTAATTTAAGAGGTCTAGTCCTCGAAGATTTAACATTTTTATACACCATAGAAAATGACGTTTCTTTGTGGGAATTAAGTCAAATTCAAACACCTTTTTCTAAGGATGTATTGCAAAAATATTTAGAAACGGCTCAAAATGATTTTGAAACATTAAAACAATTGCGCTTGGTGATTACTTCTAAAGCTAACGAACCTCTAGGTTTTATTGATCTTTTTGATTTTGATTCTCTTAACAAACATGCAGGGGTTAGTATTGTAATAACAAAACCTCATCGCGGAAATGGATACGGAAAAGATGCCTTAACTGTGCTGATGAATTATAGTTTTAATAAATTAGGTCTCCAACAATTGTATAGTAATGTTTTAGAAGATAATAGTGCTAGTATTGGCTTGTTTGAGTCTCTTGGATTTGAAAAAGTAGGGCTCAAAAAAAAGTGGCGCTTCTATAAAGGATCCTACAAAAATGAATATTTATTTCAATTTATAAATTATGTACCTTAAAAAAATAGCGATTGCTATCGTATTAATGGGATTAATTGGAGCAGGTTTTTTCTCTTACTACATCTACTCAGTGATGCTTGTCCCAAATACGAATTTTAATTCCAAAGAAGCTTATCTTTTTGTGAGTTCTGATGCTACTTTTGCTGAGGTTCGCGCCGATTTAGAACCGCTTCTTAAAAATATAGAAACATTTGAAACACTCGCAAAGCAAAAGAAGTATGTAAACAATATCAAAGCAGGTCGTTTTTTGATTACCAAAGGGATGACTAATAATGATATTATTAACTCAATTCGCAGTCGTAATTTACCAATAAAAGTAGCTTTTAACAATCAACATTCACTAGCAGATTTAGCAGCTCGAATTTCGAGTCAAATAGAGGCTGATAGCTCCGCCTTGATCAGCGCTTTTACGGATAAAGTATTTTTAAAGTCTCATAATTTCACAGAAGAAAATGCCCTGGGAATGTATTTGCCAAATAGCTATGAGTTTTTCTGGAATTCTTCAGCAAAGACCTTTAGAAACCGCATGTTAAAAGAATACAATCGGTTTTGGAATGCGAGTCGTTTAGAAAAGGCGAAGTCAGCTGGTTTGATGCCTCATGAAGTGATGGTACTCGCTGCGATTGTTCATGAAGAGTCCAAAGAGCCCTCCGAACAACCGCGAATCGCTGGGGTTTATATCAACCGTTTAAATAATGATTGGCCTTTACAAGCAGATCCAACACTCAGATATGCGGCCTATCAATTGCCAAAATATAAAAATACCATTATCAAGCGTGTTTTAAATGTGCATAAATCTATTAATTCCCCTTTCAATACCTATAAATACAAAGGGTTGCCACCAGGTTTGATTGCGATGCCGGATCTCACTGCAATAGAAGCTGTTTTAAACTATGAGAAGCATTCGTTTTTTTATTTTGCAGCAGACCCTCAGAACCCAGGTTTTCACCTGTTTGCTAAAACACTTCGTGGTCATAATCAAAATGCAAGGAAGTACCAATTGTATTTGGACCGTCGAGGGGTGCTAAAATAGCGTGTATTTATGCTGTTTTAGTTTTACCTCAGAGTTATGAATAAAGACTGATATGAAATTATTAAAGTATTTGTTATATTTTTTAGTGCCTTTGCTAATGGCTATTTTTCTTTTGATTTCATTTTTGATACAACCCCAGATTGATTACAAAGACACATTCATTACTTCGGAGTTACTCAATTATAATGTTTCACAAGAAATGCCTTCTCAAGTCACTAAAGATAGTAACTCAGGGGTTTTGTATTTAGGAAATACTTATGTTGCGTTTAAAGAAGCGATCGCATTCAAAGAGTCTCAAGGAAATTATGCAGCCGTTAACACACTTGGTTACTTGGGAAAATATCAGTTTGGTGTGACAACATTAGAGCTGTTAGGAATAAAAAACCCTGATTTGTTTTTAAAGTCTCCTGTATTACAAGAAAAAGCATTTTTAGCAAATACGAAACGAAATAAATGGGTTTTACGACGCGATATCAAACGTTTTGTTGGTAAAAAAATTGACGGTATTCTCGTTACGGAATCAGGGATTTTGGCGGCGGCTCACCTTGCTGGCCCTGGAAACGTAAAACGCTATTTAAGAAGTTATGGTGCACTAGATTCGCAAGATGCATATGGGACTGACATTTTATCGTATATGGATAAATTCTCGGGCTTTGACACATCTTTTGTTAAAGCTCAAAAAAAACCAAAAATTATAGATCCTTAATCTTTTTGAATAATAAAAATAGCGGGACGTTTGTGGAAATCTAATTTTGAGTATTTCCATTCTTTGGCTGTTTGTGTCTTGATATATTCTGTGGGGAGTGTTAAATCGCAAGCCACACAAATTCGAGTTTCCGAATTTAGAACCGCACTCAAATCTTCCAAAATACTATTATTTCTGTAGGGGGTTTCTATGAATAACTGAGATTGTTCTTCTTCAAAAGAGCGTCTTTCGAGTTGTTTTATTTTAGATTTTCGTTCCGCTTTGTCAATTGGTAAGTAGCCATTAAAAGCAAAATTCTGACCATTCATTCCAGAGCTCATCATTGCTAATAAAATAGAGGAGGGTCCTACCAACGGAACGACTTGAATGTTTTGTTTATGGGCAATTTTCACAACTTCAGCTCCCGGGTCTGCAACTCCAGGACAGCCCGCGTCTGAAAGTAATCCAACAGCCCCACCGTCCAGACAAGTGTCTAAAAACGAAGGAATTTCTAAAGGATCTGTAAATTTATTTAAACTAAATAAGTTCAAACGCGATTGGTCTTTTCCAGAACTTATCGATTTTATAAACTTACGTGCAGCTTTTTCGTTTTCAACAATGTATGTATCTAAGTTTTCAATGACTTTTTTGATGGACAGAGGGAGTACTTCTAATGGAGCGTTATCGCCAAGCCCAGTGGGGATTAAGTATAGTTTTCCAGTCATTGTGATAGAAATATTAGTTGTTTTTTAAGCGGATATACTCCCTACAATTTGAGTATGTAAACATGAGTTCCTAATAAAAAAGAGTCGTTATATAGATAATTTCTTTGTCAAGTCTTCTACGTATTTTCTAAATTGCTTATCTGTTGTAGAGAGATTATTAACTGTTTTACAGGCGTGTAGAACCGTAGCATGATCGCGTTTCCCAATTTGAGAACCAATACTTGCTAACGAAGCTTTGGTGAATTTTTTTGCAAAAAACATGGCCAATTGTCTTGCTTGAACAATATGACGCTTTCGTGTTTTGGATTGAAGTGTATCCACATCCATTTGGAAATAATCCGAGACAACTTTTTGAATGTAGTCGATGGAAACTTCTCTTTTGGTATTTTTTACAAATTTTTCAACGATTTCTTTTGCAAGAGAAAGTGTGATTTCTTTTTTATTAAATGATGATTGTGCAATTAATGAAATGATAGCTCCTTCCAATTCACGAACATTTGAAGTGATGTGTTTGGCTAAATATTCAATAATTTCTTCTGGCATTTCAACACCATCTCTGTATAGTTTATTCTTAACAATAGAAACACGTGTTTCAAAATCTGGATTTTGAAGTTCTGCGGATAATCCCCATTTGAATCGAGATAACAAGCGTTGCTCAATATCTTGCATATCCACTGGAGCTTTATCACTCGTTAAAATAACTTGTTTTCCGTTTTGATGTAAATGGTTAAAAATATGGAAGAACACATCTTGAGTTCCTGATTTTCCAGAAAGGAATTGAACATCATCAATAATTAAAACATCTATAATTTGATAGAAATGAATAAAATCATTTCGATTGTTCTTTTTTACTGATTCAATATATTGTTGCGTAAATTTTTCAGCAGAGATGTACAACACTGTTTTCTCTGGATATTTATCTTTAATATCAACCCCAATAGCGTGTGCTAAATGAGTTTTCCCGAGTCCAACCCCACCAAATATAAGTAAGGGGTTAAATGAGGTACCTCCAGGCTTATTAGCCACTGCGATACTCGCATTTCGTGCCAATCTGTTTGAGTCGCCTTCTAAAAAGTTATCAAAGGTATAGGTTGGGTTTAATTGCGATTCAATTTTAACGTTTCTGATTCCTGGAATTACAAATGGATTTTTTAATTCAGGATTTATATTTTTAAGTGGAATATCTACACGTTGTGAATAGACTGCTGACCGATTTGAACTAGGAATTTTTTCTGTAAAGGGTTGGTTGTTACCATAAGTGTTTTCCATTTTGATGATGTACACTAATTTGGCGTTCACTCCGAGTTCTTTGGTAAGGGCTACTTTTAAAATTTTAACATAATGTTCTTCTAGCCATTCATAGAAAAATTTGCTAGGAACTTGAATACTAAGTGCATGATCGTCGAGTTTCACAGCAACAATGGGTTCAAACCAAGTTTTATAGGCTTGCGGCTGAATGTTGTCTTTTATAAAATTTAGACAGTTTTCCCAGACCGATTGCGCAGTGTTATTCATGTTGTTAGTTAGTTAATTTAGTTTTTTGGTTAATTGACAAAAATTTAGGGGGCAGTTACTTTGGTTATTTTGCACTACAAATATGTGAACAAATATTCACAAAAAAAAATCAAAATCAATTGATTATTTAATTTTTTTTTCTCATGTTTAATTTTTATAAATATACAAATTCTAATAGATGAATAAGCATCAAACAAAAATTAAGGTGAGATACGGAGAAACGGATCAAATGGGGGTAGTTTATCATGGTAATTATGCTCATTATCTGGAGATTGGCCGTTTGGAGTGGTTGACAGCATTAGGAATTTCTTATAAAGAAATGGAGGCAAATGACGTGATGTTGCCCGTAGTTTCTTTAAATATAAACTACAAAAAATCAGCACGTTACGATGATATTTTAACAGTTTCTACAACGCTTGTAAAGCTTCCAAGCGCTTCTATCGAATTTGATTATGAAATTCATAATTCTAGCGGAGAATTACTTACAACAGCCCATACAAAATTGGTGTTTGTTAACAAGAAATCTAATTTTCCGATGCGTTGTCCAAACTATATTTTAGATAAACTGCAAATTTAATCGTTTAAAATTTCAACTTTAATTTTATGAAACGCCTCAATAGCAGTTTCAAGGCTTTTTTTGACACTTTTTTTGACTAAAATAACCACTTCACAATCCATTTCAAGCCGCTGAGATTTTATAATCAGCTTGTGTTTTTTGATAATTCGCATTACTTGACTTAAATCTTTATACTCAAAACTTAGCTTGATAGGGATTAAAATGTCCAAAGTTTTTAATTTACTGGCCTCCAAGCTTAATTTAGCTGTGGCTTTATAAGCACTGATCAAGCCTCCAACTCCAAGTTTTGTGCCTCCAAAATAACGCACCACTACAACAAGAATATTAGTGACATCAAATGATTGCAGTTGTCCATAAATTGGCAAACCGGCACTATTTGAAGGTTCGCCATCGTCTGAAGTACGGAAATAGGGGGTATCGATACCCAGCTGGTATGCAAAACAAAAATGCCCCGCACTGGAATGTTTTTGTTTAAGTTTTTCTATGATTTCCTTATAATCTTCGTTGGTTTTTATAGGGAATGCATAACCATAAAACTTACTTCCTTTGTCTTTGTAAAGAACTTCTTCAGAGGGATGTAATAGGGTTCTATAAGTCATTACGACATTAGGGGTTTGTGAATAAAGGCTGGTCAAATAGAGTAATGATATCCTCTTTTTTTGGGTCGTTATTCCATGTGTGAATGCCAAGTTGAGCTGCTGCCTTTGTGTTTTCTTTGGTATCATCTACGAAGAAACAAGCAGAGGCTTCCAGTTTATTTTCTTTTAAAACAAACTCATAAATGGAAGGGTCAGGTTTTCGTAATTGTATTTCATGCGAAAGATAAAACTGATCAAAATAACTTTTAAAACGCTCGTATCTATATAAAGACATGTTTTCAATGACTTGTTCGATATGAAGGGCGTTGGTATTGCTCAGTAATATAAGTTTGTACTTCTTAGTTGTAGAAATATTTTTTAAAAATTCTAAACGATATTCGGGAAATTCTAAAATAATTGAATTCCAAGCTTTTTTAAATTGTGTTGCCGAAATAGCGGGATATTTAGCCCTAAATGCGGCTACAAAATCGTTGGTACTTATGAATCCTTTTTCATAAAGCTCTGCAGTTTGAAGCATGTCATCTGTAATAGTGGTCACACCAAGCTTGTATAATTCGCGTTCAACAGCTGTTTTATCTAAATTGATGAATACATCCCCAAAATCAAATATAATTGTCTTAATCATTTAAAAGAATTTTTAAGCAATCAGAACCAATTGATCTCTCTGAACTAAGAGTTCCATTAATATGAGGTTTTTGTATGCCGTTATCCAAGTTAAGATCACTTGAAAAGATACGTGCTTCATCCCACAGGTTCTCATCAATAAATGCTTGCAGTGTTTTTTGCCCGCCTTCAACGATTACTGAATTTATTTGGTGTGAATGTAAAACCTTACAAACTTCAGATGCCAGAGGTTTTTGTAAATCAATCGTATCAGCTGTCAATCGGATGGTTTTTGCCTCCGAATTAAAAACTTGATAAGTTTCTTCCAATGAATTTTTTAGGTCAATAACAATACGGGTTGGGTTGGATCCTTCTACCTCACGGGTTGTTAAACTCGGATTGTCTTGAACTACTGTATTTGCGCCAACCAAGATTGCTTGTTCTTCTGCCCGCCATTGGTGCACCACTTGCCTTGAATAGGAATTGCTAATCCAAACAGGTTTGGTTTCTGATTTTGATAAGGGTGCAATAAAGCCATCGTTGCTCTCTGCCCATTTCAGTATAATATAAGGACGCTTTTTGGCATGGTACGTAAAAAAACGTTTGTGATGCGTTTTACATGCGTCTTCCAAAACTCCTACAATGACTTCACATCCGGCAGCTTTGAGTTTTGCGATGCCTTTGCCATGTACTTTTTCATTTGTGTCCACACAACCAATCACCACTTTGGGGATTTTATGTGCAAGGATTAAATCGCTGCAAGGTGGTGTTTTTCCAAAATGTGCACAAGGTTCTAGAGTTACATATAAAGTCGCTTTGGGGAGTAGGCTCACATCTTTTACGGCCTTAATGGCATTCACTTCTGCATGCGCACTTCCGTAAGGACTTGTGTAACCTTCTGCAATAATTTCATCTTCTACTACAATGACACAACCTACCATAGGGTTAGGTGCTGTGGAACCCAAGCCTTTTTTGGCAATTTCAATACAACGTGCTATGTAATGTTCGTGAGAGATTATAATTTTATTTTAATTGTTTCTGTTTTATTGATGGGGTAATTATAGGAAAAACTCAACGCTTTAAATTGAATAATACCTTCATACGTGACTTTTAAACTGCGATTTAGAACACTGTTTAGGAGTCCGCCTAATAATCCATTTGGGTCTTTATTTAAAAGGTCTTTGGTGTTCACTTCAATTTGAAGTGGTACCTTAAAATTATCTTTAGCAGGAACTTTAAAAGCTTCTGCACTGACCACGCCCATTAATATATCATTTACAAATACAGAAACCCCTTCTGTATTCAATCGACCACCGACACTGTTTGGGTTGTTAAAAAGTGCATCCGCTTTTAGTGTCAGTGTTCTGGAATTAGCATTCACAAGTTCAATCCTATCGATTTTTATAAACTCAGGTTTTTGCCTGATGGCACAACTCGTTGTCATGAAAATTAAGATAAGGATTGTAAGTTTTTTTATCATTTTTTGGGTATTATATGTATCTTCGAATAACAAAAATAAGATTTATTAATTGGTATCCACCAAATGCGTATTAGAGAAATTCAATTTAATGATAATTTACAAATCGAAACGGTTATTAAATCCATATTTATAGAACTTCAACTTCCTTTAACAGGGACTGTTTATGAAGATGTAGAAACGACACAAATGTTTGAATCCTATCAAGAAAAAAACGCTATTTACTTTGTAATCGAAGAAGAAGGTCAAGTGAAAGGGGGTGCTGGAATTAAAGCCCTTAGCTCTGAAGTCTCGTCCATTTGTGAACTTCAAAAAATGTATATAGCTCCAGAAATACGAGGGAAAGGTTATGGCAAACCACTTTTAGAACGTTGTCTAGAAGCTGCCAAATCAATGGGCTATACGCAGTGTTATTTAGAAACACTTCCAGAACTTCAAACCGCTCAAAAATTATATGAACACTACGGATTTGAATACATAAACACTTCTATGGGAAATACGGGTCATAACTCTTGTGATGTTCGAATGTTAAAATCGTTATAATGCAGTTAAAATCACTTCAGAATTTTTTTCAAAATGGACTCTTAGGTTATTATCCTAAAGAAGAAATTAACGCTTTTTTTTATCGAATATGCGAACAGCACTTAAAGTACAAACGTGTGGACGTCAGTCTTCACTCCGATACGCTCATTAGCCCTGAAACATACGAGTATTTTGAAACCATTATCGGACGTTTATTATCCTATGAGCCTATTCAATATATTTTGGGAACGACCTCCTTTTTTGGATTGGAATTTAAAGTGGATTCCAACGTCTTGATTCCACGCCCTGAAACTGAAGAATTGGTCGCCTGGATTTTGAATCAAGCAGATACTGAGCAACCGCTTAAAATTTTAGATATAGGAACCGGCTCTGGTTGTATTGCTGTAAGTTTGGCAAAACAGTTGCCAAATGCTGAAGTCTATGCGTTGGATGTCAGTCCTGCAGCTTTGGAAATGGCACACTACAACGCACAACAAAATGCCGTAGAACTCAACACTATCGAAGCGAATGTTTTGGAATGGAAGCCTACAGATTTCAGCTTTGATATCATTGTGTCCAACCCGCCTTATGTTCGTGAGAGCGAAAAAGAACGCATGGCACCCAACGTATTGGAACACGAACCCCATTTGGCACTCTTTGTAGAAAACGACCATCCGTTAGTGTTTTACCGGGCCATCGTAGAATTGAGTCAACAAGGGCTTAAAAAACACGGACGGCTCTATTTTGAGATTAATGAGTATTTAGGAACTGAAACAAAAGCACTTTTTTCTTCGAATGATTTTGATACTGTCCAATTGAAGACCGATATTTTTGGTAAACAACGAATGCTGTGTGCCACCAAACGTTGATTTTCTGTTTACTAAATTGCTGATAAGTTCTCCGTTATTAGCTTACAAGATAGCGCTCATTTTCATATCTTAGTACTGCTAAATATTAAGACCGATTATTTTTTTTGATGGACATTAAAGAACAGATTTTACAACTTCGGAACGAGCTAAGCCAACATAATTACAACTATTATGTGTTGGATGCACCCTCTATTTCAGACTTTGAGTTTGACACCAAGTTGAAACAACTCCAAGCCTTAGAAACAGCCCATCCTCAATATTATGATGCCAGTTCGCCAACCCTTAGAGTGGGTGGAGAAGTCACTAAAAATTTTGAAACTGTGGTGCATGCACAACGTATGTACTCTTTAGATAATTCGTATTCTAAAGACGATTTAATGGATTGGGAAACCCGTTTGCGAAAAATGGTTGATGGTCCAATTCAATACACTTGTGAGCTAAAATACGATGGTGCGTCCATAAGCATAACCTACGAAAATGGATTGCTTGTGCAAGCCTTGACTCGAGGAGATGGCACCCAAGGAGATAATGTCACTGCAAATATAAAAACCATTAAATCGGTGCCCTTAAAACTCCGTGGCGACTATCCAGAAAAATTTGAAATTCGTGGTGAAATTGTGTTGCCTTTTGAAGGGTTTAATGCCATGAATGTCGAACGGATTGCAGCAGGGGAGGAGCCCTATAAAAACCCACGAAATACCGCTTCAGGAAGTTTAAAATTACAAGACAGTGCTGAGGTTGCCAAACGCCCTTTGGAGTGTTTGTT
>JABAZA010000013.1 GCA_018608725.1 Flavobacteriaceae bacterium | reverse complement strand
CGCTAAATTGTTGTTCAAGCGCAATATAATCACTCGTAATCCAACTGAAACGATCCACGGTTTCGGGTTCATAAACTAAACTTTCAAATAATGCTTCTGGACTGTCATAGTCGCTTAAAAAACTTTGATATTCATCGTCTGATGCAAAGCGATCGTTACCCAAATTGGAGATGTTATCTTTGTAGAGATAGGCAAAATTCATGGCGTTCCAAACAAAGTCTTTGATATCATTGGATAAAGAAATTGAATCGTCATTATCTTCAAAACAACTAAACGTGAGACTTAAAACAAGGGTAATTAGTACAAATTTAAAAATTGATTTCATGTGTCTATATTTATTATTTTTATAGGTTATAACTCCCTGCAGTAGGCAGGTGTTACATCCATTTAATTATTTTTTTGAGTACAAGTTTTTAATGGGGTGTTTATAGATAGGGTTTAAATTATTTTATCATTGACTTAGAGTAACAGATATTATTGCTTTTAAAAAGTATTAATTTAATGACTTTTTTTATAGCTTTGAATCTTAGACATCTAATTTAAACTAATTATTACAAAACAAAAATTATTTCACATTGTTGTAACAAAAAAAAGTATGAGTCGTCTTTAATTTATAATCTCCCAACTTGCGATGAACGAAAATGAATATTTGAAAATTGTAACTCCTTTTAAGGATAAGATTTTCCGAGTAGCGAAACGTTTGTTGGTCTCTGTTGAGGAAGCTGAAGATGCGACACAAGAAGTTCTTTTAAAATTATGGAATCATCGGCAAAAATTCAAGGATTATAACAGCCCTGAAGCATTTGCAATGACAATGACAAAAAATTGGTGCTTTGACCGATTAAAATCAAAACAAGCACAAAACTTAAAAATAGTACATAACAATTATGAAGACCATTCACAATCCTTACAAAAATTAATAGAGATTAATGACAGTCTTCATTGGATAGAAAAGCATATGGATGCCTTGCCCGTAAAACAAAAATTAATAGTACAACTCAGAGATATTGAACAGTATGAGTTTAGTGAAATAGCAAAAATATTAGACATGACGGAAGCCACCATCAGAGTTTCGTTATCCAGAGCAAGAAAATCAATAAGAGAAAAATTAACAAAGACTCATAATTATGGAATTAAAAAACATTGAAAGTCTTTTAGAAAAGTACGAAGAAGGGCAGACGACTTTACAAGAAGAAGCACAGTTAAAACACTATTTTACAACTGAAACTGTTGCACCTCACTTGGAAGTATATCGTTCATTATTCACGTATTTTGTTTTGGATAAACAACGTTCCAGTCAAAGACTTTTATCTACGACACGCAGCACATCTAACAGATTCCGTTGGTTTGCATCGGCTGCAGTCGTTACTATTATGTTCAGTGCTTTCATGACGCTCACTTCTAAGGATGAATTTATGAAGCTCTCTAATGATGAACAATTTGTTTACAATGAAACCCTGAAAGCCTTTGATTTAATCTCGAATCAGATGCATAAAGCAGCAGTTCCATTAAACACTCTAAACATAATTTCAAACTCCTTTGAAAAGGGACAACAAAATGTCGCTTTTTTAGAAGAATTTAATAACTCGACCAACAAAATATTTAACATTAAATAATTAAAAATTAAAAAAAATGAAAAATAATCTAGTAATTCTTAGTTTGCTTTTAGTTCCGATAGTCCTATCAGCGCAAAGCATATTTGAAAAATATGAAGATCAAGAGTATGTAACCTCTGTTGTTGTCAACCAAAAAATGTTTAAAATGTTGGCCAACATTGATATTCAAACCAACGATCCTGATTCCGATGCTTTTATCAATCAAGTAAAAATGCTTGATAATTTAACGGTTTATACCACAGATAATATTGGTGTTTCAAATTCCATGAAAAAAGATGTTGAAAAATATATTAAAAATTCAAAGTTAGAGGAACTCATGCGAATCAAAGATGGCGATCAAACGGTTAATTTCTTTGTTTTGGAAGGTAAAGATGATAACCATGTGAAAGAGCTTCTTATGTTTGTAAACGGCTTGGGTGACCTCACCAAAAATGAAAACATTTCTATTAACGGTAAACAACGTGTGATTGAAACAGTTCTTTTATCACTCACTGGAGATATCGATTTGCGACAGGTTTCAAAACTCACAAATCAATTGAATGTTCCAGGAGGAGACCAGCTTAAAAAAGCAACCAAAAAATAAATGAAGATGTTTTTTAAACTTTCAACAATTTTTGGCTTATTGCTAATATTAGGATGTTCTCAAGAACCAACACTCCAAACATATTTTGTAGCCCATCAAGAGGCCTCTGGTTTTATGTCTGTTGATATTCCGATGTCTTTTTTAAATCCTGACGAAATAGAACTTACAGACGTTCAAAAAGAGGCGGTTGATTCTATCGACAAACTCAATATGCTTGCCTATAGTTTGAAAGATGGTTCAGAGACCGAATTTAATTCGGAATTGGACAACATCAAAACGATCTTAAAAGCAGAAAAATACAACGATCTTATGCGTGGCGGAAACCCCGCTGATGGTAAACTCTATATTAAGTATATAGGCGAAGATTCCGAAATAGATGAACTCATTGTATTTGGTTTTTCTTCAGCTAATGGATTTGCCATTATTAGAGTCTTGGGAGATGACATGGAACTTTCAAAGATTATGAAACTTGAATCAGTTATTGATCAATTTGATACTGAAAATGCCAATGTTGAAGACTTTATGAAATTCTTACTCTAAAACCCATCTTACTCAATAATAAAAAAAGCCACAAATTTGTGGTTTTTTTTATGAAATTAAATTCTATTATATCCCTGTATAATTGGAAGGCGTAATTGCCTTTAGTTCTGTTTTAATCGCATCACTAATTTCTAAGGTATCTATAAAACTTGAAATAGAGTTTTGAGTTATTGCTTCGTTGGTACGGGTCAATCCTTTGAGAGCCTCATAAGGATTAGCAAACCCTTCACGTCTTAAAATTGTTTGAATTGCTTCTGCAACTACCGCCCAATTTTTTTCTAAATCATCTTCTATTTTTGAAGGATTTATTAATAGTTTTTGCAATCCTTTTAAGGTTGATTTAAATGCAATGAGGGTATGTGCAAAAGGCACACCAACATTTCTTAAAACCGTACTGTCAGTTAAATCGCGCTGCAATCTTGAGATTGGAAGTTTTGCCGATAAATGTTCAAAAATGGCGTTTGCAATCCCTAAATTTCCTTCACTATTTTCAAAGTCAATAGGATTGACTTTATGCGGCATCGCCGAACTACCAACTTCACCTTTTTTGATTTTTTGTTTGAAATAATCCATTGACACATAGGTCCAAAAATCACGATCCAAATCAATCACAATGGTATTGATCCGTTTTAAAGCATCAAATAATGCAGCCATATGATCGTAATGTTCAATTTGTGTAGTAGGGAAGGAGTGGTGGAGTCCTAACTTATCTTTTAAAAAGTTGTTTGCAAAGGTTTGCCAATCAATCTGTGGATAAGCAACCTTATGTGCATTGAAATTTCCTGTAGCCCCTCCAAATTTTGCAGCATTTGGAATCGATTTTAAAGATTCAAATTGTGCTTCTAAACGAGTTACAAATACCTGTATTTCTTTTCCTAGACGTGTTGGTGATGCAGGTTGTCCGTGTGTTCGGGCTAGTAATGGAATGTGTTCCCATTCAGAAACCAACCCTTTTAAGCAATCTGTTAACGTATGATATTCGGGAAGATACACTGCTTCAATAGCCTCTTTAATGCTTAAGGGTATTGCAGTATTATTAATGTCTTGAGATGTTAATCCGAAGTGAATAAACTCTTTATATTCAGAAATTTGGAGGGCATCAAATTTGTCTTTGATAAAATATTCAACCGCTTTGACATCGTGGTTTGTAATGCTTTCAATATCCTTAATTGCTTGTGCATCTTTGGATGAAAAATCTTGGTATATGCCCTTTAACTCTGTGAAAAGGGAAGGGTTAAAGTTTTTTAATTGTGGCAATGGGAGTTCACAAAGTGCAATAAAATATTCAATCTCCACTAAAACGCGGTATTTGATGAGGGATTCTTCAGAGAAGAAACCTGCTAAAGCATCGGTTTTTGATCTGTAGCGACCATCAATAGGAGAAATAGCATTTAGCATGGATATAGACATAATTGGTATTATTTTTTTGAAGCTACAAATATAAGGTTTTTCTATCATAGTAAATGGACTTGTTTTTAAGTTTTTACATGCTATTAATACTTCAATTTAATATGAAAATTCACACCCTAACTAACTTAATTTTAATAACTTTATACTTTAATTCGTTTTAGAGTATGACCCTTAAGAAGAAAATAATAATAGGACTTTTGATTGTGTTTGTAATCGCACAATTTTTTCAACCGAATAAAAATCAAGGAAACTTGGAATCTATAACGCTTTTTTTAGAGAATACTCAAGCTCCTAAAGAAGTTAAAAACATCTTAGAACACGCCTGTTTTGATTGCCATAGTAGTCACACAAATTATCCTTGGTACAATTCAATTACGCCCGTAAATTATTGGTTAAACAGTCATATCAAAGAAGGTAAAAAACACTTTAATATTTCCGAATGGGATAGCTATTCAGTTAAGAAAAAAGATCATAAACTGGAAGAGCTGATTGAGGAACTAGAGGAAGAAACGATGCCATTAGCGTCTTACACATGGACACATAAAGAAGCACAACTGACCGATGTTCAAGTTCAAACATTGATGGATTGGGCCAATAGCATACGATCCAATTATGGATATGATAGCCTTAACAATTAACCTAGCGCTATGCAGTCAACTTTACTTGTGATTGGATTTGTGTATCCAGAACCAAACTCATCAGCGGCGGGAATACGGATGCTTCAACTCATAGAAGCGTTTCAATCGCATAATTATAACATTACGTTTGCGACCACTTGCAAAAAGTCTGAACATGCATTTGATTTAGAATCTATAGGAGTAAAAGTTGTTGAAATTGAACTCAACCATTCAAGTTTTGACGCGTTTGTAAAAACCTTGAATCCAGCAATTGTTTTGTTTGATCGCTTTATGACAGAAGAACAATTCGGTTGGCGTGTCAGTGAACACTGTCCTTCTGCTTTAAAAATTTTAGACACAGAAGATTTACATTTTCTTAGAAAAGGGCGTCAAAAAGCATTCAACTCAAATCAAGAAATAAAAAACAATTTTTTTACAACTGACACCGCTAAACGTGAAATAGCCAGCATTTATAGAAGCGATTTGTCCTTAGTGATATCCGAAACGGAGTTGGAAATTTTAACGACTACTTACAAAATCGATTCCGCTATTTTGTGGTACCTCCCTTTTATGATTGCTTCAGAACATTGTCAACCTCGTTCTGATTGTAAGACGTATTCTGAAAGACGTGATTTTGTTTCAATAGGAAATTTTTTACATCCCCCAAATTTAGATGCCGTACGCTATTTAAAAAAAGATATTTGGCCGTGCATTCGAAACGTACTTCCAGATGTCAAACTTCATGTTTATGGAGCTTACGACACTCCAAATATTAAAGAACTGCATAATGAAAAAGAAGGTTTTTTGATACATGGTTTTGTAGCAGATGCTTTTGAGGTCTTAAACGCTGCAAAAGTGCTATTGGCACCGCTTCGGTTTGGAGCAGGTCTAAAAGGCAAACTCATTCAAGCGATGCAATCCGGAACACCCTCTGTCATGTCGTCTGTTGCTGCCGAAGGGATGTTTGGTACAATGAATCCCAATGGGGTTATAGAAGATGCTATGGATGAGTTTGTAGCCCGTACTGTGGCGTTGTATTCCAATGCTTCTGAATGGGAGGCGTTTCAACAGCAGGGTTTTTCTGTTCTAAACAGTCGATTTAAAAAAGACTTACATCTCACAAATTTCAAGAACCGATTGGAGGAACTTCTAGAAACGCTTGAGACACACCGTTCTCAAAATTTTATTGGGCAGATGTTAAGCCATCATCAAATGCAAAGCACTAAATATATGGCACGTTGGATTGAGGCTAAAAACAAGACTCTTTAAGCATCTCAGCGAATTAAATTCTTTTTTCTGAAGTTGAGCCCCTCTTATAATAATTTGTAAATTTGTATCAGAAACCAAGACTATTTAAATACTAAATAAACAAAGACATGAAAACAGTTGTTGTTGGACTTTCAGGAGGCGTAGATTCTAGTGTTGCTGCCTATTTATTAAAAGAACAAGGCTACAATGTCATCGGTTTGTTTATGAAAAATTGGCACGACGACTCGGTGACCATTTCTGATGAATGTCCTTGGTTAGATGACAGTAATGATGCAATGTTGGTGGCAGAAAAACTAAACATCCCTTTTCAGACGGTTGATTTAAGTGAAGAATATAAAGACAAGATTGTCGATTATATGTTCAATGAATACAAAAATGGACGCACTCCAAACCCTGATGTTCTTTGCAACCGCGAAATTAAGTTTGATGTCTTTCTTAAAATAGCGCTATCCCTAGGAGCAGATTATGTAGCTACGGGTCATTATTGCCGAAAAGGAACCGTTGAAGGAACTTCAAACCCTAGGCTGTATAAACTTCTTTCAGGAGTGGATTCTAACAAAGATCAGTCTTATTTTTTATGTCAATTATCACAAGCACAATTGTCCAAAACCTTATTTCCTATTGGAGAATTAACCAAGCCTGAAGTTCGAGCAATCGCTACAAAATTAGATTTGGTAACCGCCGATAAAAAAGATTCTCAAGGCTTGTGTTTTATTGGGAAGGTTCGTTTACCTGATTTTTTACAACAACAATTACAACCTAAAGAAGGACAAATTATAGAAATCCCCGCTAGTTTTGAGGATTATAAAACTGAAACGCCCCTATTTGATTCCAAAGAAGAAGAGTTGGTGTTTAGATCTCGTAAATTCAAATATACAGTTACAGATGGTGTGGCTTTGGGTACACATCAAGGGGCACATTATTTTACCAAAGGTCAACGAAAAGGATTGGCTGTTGGAGGAACTGCAGAACCACTTTTTGTGATTGATACCGATGTGGTGGATAATATCATATACACAGGACAAGGAAAAAATCATCCAGGATTGTACCGTTCAGTATTGTTGGTGCAACCCTCGGAGGTACATTGGGTGCGTACAGATTTAGCACTCAAAACAGGTGAATCACTTCAAGTTATGGCGCGTATTCGTTACCGTCAAAACTTAGAACATGCAAGTTTATACGCAACTACAGAGGGCTTATATGTTGCTTTTGAATCGCCTCAATCAGCGATTACCGAAGGGCAGTTTGTAGCTTGGTATTTAGAAAATGAATTAATTGGTTCGGGGGTTATTTCTTAAATGTATAAATCAATAAATGGAAAATAAGGTTACCAAACTATTCGGAATTGAATACCCTATTGTTCAGGCGGGTATGGTTTGGAATAGTGGGTGGAAATTAGCTTCCGCAGCGAGTAATGCTGGGATTTTGGGACTTATTGGTGCAGGTTCTATGTATCCTGATGTATTGAGAACCCATATTCAAAAATGTAAAGCCGCTACGACAAGTCCCTTTGGAGTGAACATTCCAATGCTATATCCTAACATTGAGGAGTTGATGCAGATTATAGTGGAAGAAGGCGTAAAAATTGTTTTTACTTCTGCAGGAAATCCAAAAACTTGGACTTCATGGTTGAAAGAACGTGGCATCGTTGTAGTACATGTGGTAAGCAGTCTAAAGTTTGCTTTAAAAGCACAAGAAGCGGGTGTTGATGCCATTGTTGCTGAAGGTTTTGAAGCAGGCGGTCATAATGGTCGTGATGAAACAACAACTTTTGCCTTGATTCCGATGGTGCGCAGGCAAGTCACGATTCCTTTAATTGCAGCTGGTGGCATTGCAACAGGCAATGGAATGATGGCTGCCATGGCATTAGGTGCTGAGGGTGTTCAGATTGGAAGCCGGTTTGTAACGAGCAAAGAATCCTCCGCCCACGATGCTTTTAAAAAGGCTGTGATTTTAGCCAAAGAAGGTGATACGCAATTAACTTTAAAAGAATTAGCACCTGTCCGTCTTTTAAAAAATAAATTTTATCATGATTTACAAGCGCTCTATAAAACCACTCCAACGACCGAAGATCTAAGAAATCTTTTAGGACGTGCCAGAGCTAAACGGGGCATGTTTGAAGGAGATTTAGAAGAGGGAGAGTTAGAGATTGGTCAAATTTCGGGTTTGATTGATAAAATAGAGACTGTCTCCGATATTGTTGAGTCCATTATGACAGAGTTTAAGGCGTGTCAAACACGTATTTCGAGGATTAATTTAAATAATCAAAATGAGCAATAGAACCGATCAATTAAAAGCATTTGACCGCTTGTTAACCATTATGGACGAACTTCGTGACAAGTGTCCGTGGGATCAAAAACAAACGATGGAAACCCTTCGTTCTCTTACGATTGAAGAAACCTATGAATTGGGGGATGCTATTTTAGATCAGGATTTAAAAGAAGTTAAAAATGAACTTGGCGATCTTTTATTACACATTGTTTTTTATGCCAAAATAGGAAGTGAAACAAAAGATTTTGATATTTCAGATGTCATCAATAGCATTTGCGACAAACTCATTCATAGACACCCTCATATTTACGGAGATGTAGTTGTAGAAGATGAAACGGAAGTAAAGCAAAATTGGGAAAATCTAAAGCTTAGAGAAGGTAAAACAAGTGTTCTTCAAGGGGTGCCTAAGAGTTTGCCTGCGTTGGTCAAAGCCAGTCGGATTCAAGAGAAAGTAGCAGGTGTAGGTTTTGATTGGGAGCATTCAGATCAGGTTTGGGAAAAAGTAGAGGAGGAGCTTGGCGAGTTAAAATCAGAAATTACTAGTAAAAACCAAGAGGCTATTGAAGATGAGTTTGGGGATGTTTTATTTTCGTTAATAAATTATGCTCGCTTTTTAAAAATTAACCCTGAAAATGCGTTAGAACGTACCAATAAGAAATTCATTAAACGATTTCAGTATTTGGAAAGCAAAGCAAAAACGCTTCAAAAATCACTTTCAGAAATGACCTTATCAGAGATGGATGTTTATTGGGAAGAAGCCAAAAAACTGTAATTGGCGTACACTGTCATTAAGTTAATATAATTTATTCGTTTTTTTTTGTCACATTGAGCGCAGTCGAAATGCTATTAAAACTAAAATCCAATAAATTTCTAACTGTGTTCAGTGCCAATACAGTTCTTAACTTAGTACCCTTAAGTTGGATCCTATTGAATCATTTTTTTGATCTTAGAATATTTTGCATTCCAAGTTTTTAGAGCGGCTTTATGTTTGTCAATGTTTTTATGAACTTCTTTGACAAGTGGGTTGTCCTCTTCTACATTTGAGAAAAATTGGAGATTATTTTCGAGCTGATTAATTTCACTTTTAATCTCATCCATCTTTTTTCGTATGAACGTTACCTCGTTATTAAACAATCTCTGATCTTGTGATAAGGTTTCTAATTTAAGCGAGTATTTTAAGTCGTCCATCGCTTCTTTATCTAAGCCAAGTTTAGAATAAAAACCATCTAACATTTTATAGAATTTTCCATCAATAAAACGTTTGCTTTGTGCAACATGCCCAATTTTTTTCCACTGACTAGAAAATGCATTCAATTCTTCTAAATTTTTGTCTTTATCATCTCCTAATTTAAAAGCTTTAAGGGATTCTAAAAGCGTATTTTTTTGTTCAAAGTTAGCGACTTCCTCTTCAGATCCATTATTTTTTTGTTCGTGGTATCGGTCAAAAAAAGCATTACAAGCCCCTCTAAATCGTTTCCATAATTTATCACTGTCTTTGCGTGGAATGTGTCCGATAGTCTTCCATTTGCTTTGAATATCTTTCATCAATACCAAAGTGGTTTCTAGGTCTTCACTCTCTTTATTTTGTTCAGCAATTTCAACCAGTTCTAACTTTTTCTTATAGTTTTCGGACTGATCTTTCTTTAATGTTTTATAGTAACTGTTTTTATTCTTGTTAAACGTTCTTACAGCTTCTTTAAAAGCAGACCAGGTTTTTTCATTCGCTTTTGAAGGGACTTTCCCTGTTTTGAAAAAAGCTTCTCTAAGGGCTTCAATTTCTTTGATATTTGCCTGCCAATCTTTGTGAGAATTTATTGTTTTTTCAGAGATAGCACTGATCTGAGCGATGAGCTCATTTTTAATTTTAAGATTTTCCTCAAATTTCTCTTCAAGTTGACTGTAGTAATCCTGTCGTTTGTCGTTAATTACTTTTGTTGCAGCACTAAATCGATCCCAAAGCTCATCTTTATATTCTTTGGCAACGGGACCTAATTCTTCTTTCCAGATTTTATGAAGTGCTTGAAGTTCTCTAAATGCTCTGCTTAAATCAGTTTCATTAGCCAACTCTTCAGTTCGTATAATTATCTTTTGTTTTTGCTCTAAATTATGCTTAAAATCTAATTCTCTTAAATCTCTGTTTAAATGTAAAAAACCATAAAAAATCTCAACATGATGACGGTAGTTATTCCATGTATTATTAGTTTCACTAGAAGGGATTCGTCCAGTATTTCTCCAACGTTCCTGAAGGTTTTTAAATGTATTGTAAGCCGAGTTTATATCTCCTTCAACATTAATTAATCCTTTTATTTCCTCAATAATTTGTAAGCGAATTTCAAGGTTTTGATTGAGTTCTTGTGTTCTGTTTTTTTGAAAAGCCTGGTGTCTTTCTCTAAAGGTCTTAGATAACTCGTTGAATTGTTTTTTAAGAGGACTGGAATATTGGAAATCAATAGCGTTTCCACCTTCCGCTAAAAACACTTCTTTTTTTTCTGAAATTAAAGCAGTGAATTTAGCATTAAAATTATTTTTGACTTGGTTGATACTGTTCCGAACTGTATGAATATTTTCAGATTTTAAAAGGGTTTCAAAGGCTTTAATTAAATCTTCTAGTGAAAGGTCTTCATAATTGATTTCAGCATCTTTTTCTTCTTCTTCTTTTTCTTCTTCTTTTTCTTCTTCTTTTTCTTCTTCTTCAACCACTTTTTCATCAGTTTCCGTAGCAACCTCAGACGATGGCTCATCTTCTTTTTTAGACGGTTCTTCAGTAGAATCTTCTGCATTGGTACTAGTGGTTTCTAGCTCCTTTTCAGGGCTTATACTGGATTCTTCAGTAGGCGTTTTAGAAGCAGCGACTTCTTCCAAAGAAGTTTCCTCAGAACTTATAGCTTGCTTTGTTGTATTGTTTTCTTGGGGAGTTTCGTTTAGGTTATCTCCATCTGCATCTTGCAGGTTATCGTGCTCAGACATATCTTTCAATGTTTTAGTGTTATACTAACTTATGCATAAATATAACATTATCCCTTTAAACTACAAATTATATAATTCTTTTAATTAATTATGAATTCCAAATTTCCCACGACTTCTCGGCTTGCAAACGAAGCATCTCAAGTCCGTTGAGTGTCGTGGCATTATTTTTTTTGCCTTGTTTGAGAAATAAAGTTTCTTCCGGATTGTAAATTAAATCAAAGAGTAAATGGTTTGATGTGATCTGTTCATAAGGAATTTGTGGACATTTAGTTATGTCAGGAAATGTTCCTAAGGGAGTGCAGTTGATGATAATTTCGTAGTCCTTAATCCCTTTTTTAGATAAGGATTCATAGGTGTATTTAACAGCAGATGATTGGGTTCTGGAGACATACTCAAAAGAAATTCCTAATTTTCTCAAAGCAAAAGCAACGGCTTTTGAAGCACCACCAGTACCCAAAATTAAGGCTTTTTTGTGGAGAGGTTTTAGGTGAGGCTTTAAACTGTGTTCAAACCCATAATGATCCGTGTTATAGCCCGTTAATTTTCCGTTTTCAAATTTGATTGTATTGACTGCACCAATTTCTTGGGCTTCCAAATCAATGGTATCCAGATAAGGAATAACGTCTTGTTTGTAAGGAATCGTAACATTCAGCCCTGAAAGTTGTGCGGTGGATTTTAAAGCCTCAAAATCTTCAATTTTTTCTAAGTCAAAATTGTTGTAGGAGCAATCTAATTTGTTGGTTTCAAATTTATCTTTAAAATAGCCCCTTGAAAAGGAGTAATCTATATGTTTACCGAGCAGTCCAAAATTCCTCATATCTGGTGTTTACGTTTGTTTCCAACCCATTCTAAGCCAAGAACAATGGCTGCTCCAAAAATAATAAATAGGAGGGCGTATAGGGTTTGTGTGTTTAGTTCTGGTATATAGCGCTGATAGTTTTCAATGATTTGTTCGCCATTTGTATCTGTTATAAAGTTTCCTAAGTTGTCATGTCTATAAAGTGCTTCTTTCCACGGCCATACAACGCCAAGTGATCCTGTGATAAACCCCATAATAAGGGCTAAGGTGTTGAATTTATAGTGTTTCAAAATATAGTTCAACAGATGAGAAAGACTGATTAATCCCATCACAGAACCAAGAGTAAAAACTAATAAAATTGTTAAAAGTCTCAGATGTTGGGGATCAGACATAAAACTAAAATCTCCTGAAAACATATATACAAAGGTATCAAAAAGTACGTTTACGGAGTCCACTAATAACAAGACATAATTCCCTAACAAAATTAAAATAAAAGACCCAGAAAACCCTGGAAGTGCCATACCTGTGACACTAATCATTCCACAGAGAAATACAAACCAAAGATTGTCGTTTTGTGTTGCAGGGCTTAATAAACTGATGCTTACGCCTACAAGAATCCCGAGTAAGGCCATAAACATTGTTTTTGTATTCCACGATTTAAAATCTTTATAAATGTAATAAATTGAACCTACAATCATTCCAAAAAACACACTCCACACATAAAGTTCGTACCGTTCAATTAAGTAGTCTAACAGTTTTGAAACGCTGAAATAACTAATAATCATCCCTAAAAAAAGCAAGGCTAAAAACCGTCCATTTACATAATTGTAAAAGCTTTTAAATCGACCGCTAAATACTAATTTTCCAGCTTTGAAATTGAATTTTTGTAAGGAATAAATAAACTCCTCATAAAATCCCATTACAAAAGCCACTATTCCACCCGAAACTCCGGGAACCTTGTTGGCAGCTCCCATAATGACCCCTTTTAGAGTCAATAAAAAAGGATTTGTATGTTTGCTAGGATGTTTCAATAAGTTTTTTTTGTACTAATGTTCTCCAAAATAAGAATGATTAAAATCCCAAACACCATCAGTCCGATGGCTTGTAAAAGTTGAGGATCTCCATCAAAATTAAAAGGGGAGATGCTTTCTTCATTCAAGGGGACTTGCTCTCCTTTAGAATTTGTTCTGGAGGTTAATACTATTTTCCAAGGCCATATTTTATTCAAAGATCCAATCATGAATCCGGTGATGACGGCTAATGTCAAGCGGTGGTATGTTTCAAACAACCATTTTAGAAGTTTTGAAAACGATAATAAACCAACAATAGCACCAGCCCCTATGATAAGAATCGTTTTAAAATCTCTGGTATTGATGGCTTCAAGAACAGGCTCATATGCTCCTATAATCACCAGAATAAAAGCTCCAGAAATACCTGGCAGTATCATTGCACAAATAGCCAAGGCTCCCGCGAAAAATAGAAATAAATTGGCATCGGATGTTTCAGAGGGGTTAAGGGTGGTGATGAGATAGGCCCCCACAGCTCCGATGGTCATTGCTAAAATTAGTTTAAAGTCCGTGAGGGTAATTTTAATTTGTTTTCCGACGTATAAAATACTTGCAAGAACCAATCCAAAAAAGAACGACCACAATAATATAGGTTGGTGTTCTAACAGCCATTCAACGCCTTTTACTAAAGAAATGACGCTCACAAAAACTCCCGATAAAAGTGCTGCTAAAAAAGGACCATTTGCTTTTTGCCAAGTACTTTTTAGTCCTTCTGTTTTTAAATGTTTTAAAAGGGAAAAATTGATATTATTTAAGGTTTCGATCAGTTCTTCGTAAATTCCAGATATAAATGCGATGGTACCTCCAGAAACTCCGGGTACAACATCTGCAGCACCCATGGCCATTCCTTTCAGAGAGAGTATTAAATAATCTAGTGGGGATCGATCCATTTGTTTTTAATTTTATCTCCTTTTAATGGTGTATAGTCTTTCTTCAACAATCCATTAACATACAGTGTGCTAAAATAACAAATTACTGATGCGTATTTTTAAAATTCTCAATTAATTGAAGCACCGCTTTACGCTGATAAACTTCTGGAAACAATTCTTCTAAAATAAAAACATGTTCCATATTTAGATGCATTGCGGTAAGAAGGTGTGCATAGCCCGCATCCGTATTGTTGAGTTTCAAACATACGCCAGAGAGTCGATATTCTAATTCTTCACTTTTGGGATGGTATTCTAAGGCTTGAACAAAATTGAATTTTGCAGCTTCATACTCGCCAAGTTTGATTAAAATATCTCCACGAGACAACCAAGTGCTCAATTCATAATCCCCTAATTCCAGGGTTCTTTTGTAGCCACGTTCGGCTTCTTCTAAAAGAAGTAAACGTTCATTAATAGTTGAAAACAACAACCAATAGTTAGCATTGTCACTATCGATATCAATGGCTTTGTTGATGTGAAACAAGGCTTTATGGTAGTCTTTTTTTGCGATGAAAAATTTTGTAATACGCATCCAGCCTCTATCCAATGCAGGATCTTCTTCCACCGCTTGGTAGTAGTGTTGAAGTGCTAAATCGCTGTTTTTCAAACGCTCATAGCAGTACCCAATTTTGATGAGTGCATAGGCGGTAGAACCTTCAATAGCGATGGTGATTTTATAATTTTCAATCGCTTCTTCAAAACGGTTTAATTTTTCTAATACTTTTGCCTTTTCAAGATATGCACCAATAAAAGTATCATCAGAAATAATTGCAAAATCAAAGGCTGTGACGGCTTTCACAAATTGTTTGGTTTCTACGTATTGTTTGCCAAGTTGGTGCCATGCGACTTCGCTGTATGGATTTCGATCGAGATAACTGTTTAAATATTCAATTGCTTCCATAGTTTCATCTAAAAAATCAAAACAATAGATGATGTTGTAAAGTGCAGAGTAATCTTCTACATCTAGCTCAATACATTTCTTGAAATTTTGTTTTGCTTCTTGATATTGATCTAAAAATAGATATTCCATGCCAATTAAGGAATAAAGATCGGCACTGTCATCCGCAATTTCAATAGCCCTTTTAAAGACATCAATTGCTTTTTCGTGCTGGTCTTTTTTAGAGTATATATTCGCTTTTTGAATGTAAAGTTCTTCGTTGTTAGGCTCTATTTCAAAGAGAGGGGAGAGCAGTCGATCGGCCTCATTTAATTTGTTTTCAAAAATTAAAATTTCAACTTGAAATAATTTTAGGTTTAAAGAAGTAGGATGCTGACTTAAACCGAGGTTGATCGCTTTTTTTGCAAGTGCAATTTTACCACTTTCTAAATAGTGATGAATGATGTTTTCAAACTCATTAGAATCAAAGAAAAACACGCTATTGGTTTTTAACATCGACTCAAATTTTGAGAGCGCTACTCCTTCATTTTCTTCAGATTGACTGAACTCCATAAAATGATTTTAATTACACTAATAAATTTAAGGTTATATCCGCTTGATACACTCAAATATTTCGAATGTTTTCAACAAATTAATTAACAGTTTGTGTTTAGAGAGAATTTAGAATATTCAGGATAATATGACATCCTTTTACAATTTCTTCTTCGGAGATCGTAAGGGGTGGAGATATTCGTACTGCTTTTGGTTCATAGAGCAACCAAAATAGAATCAAACCATCTTCCTTAGCTTGTAATACAATTTTATTGGCAATTTCTGAGGAATCAAGCAATAAAGCAAGCATCAAACCTTTTCCTCTGATTTCTCTTATTAGAGGGTGTTGGAGGTGTTTTCGGATCAAGGCTTCTTTTACTAGGGTTTCTGCAATTAAGTTGGTTGTGGTCACTTCTTTTAAGGTTGCTAGTGCAGCAGCAGCAATGACAGGATGCCCACCAAAGGTTGTAATATGGCCTAGCTTAGGATGGTCAGATAAACTGTCCATCATTTGTTCAGAAGCTGAAAAAGCCCCAATAGGCATGCCGCCACCAAGTCCTTTTCCGGTTACAACAACATCTGGAACACAGTTGTAGTTTTCAAAACCAAAGAGTGTCCCCGTTCGTCCAATTCCAGGTTGTATTTCATCTAAAATTAAGAGTGCACCAACAGCGTTGCATTTTTCTTGAACCTTGGTCAAAAAGCCGTTTTTAGGCTCAATAAATCCTGCACCTCCTTGAATGGTTTCCAAGATTACTGCCGCTGTTTTTGTAGTGATTTTAGAGAGGTCTGAAAGATTATTAAATTCAATAAATCGTATGTCCGGAATAAGGGGTCGAAACGGTTGTTTTCGTTCTTCAAACCCCATAATGCTTAGAGCCCCCATTGTATTTCCATGATAGGCGTTTTTGGCAGCGATAATTTCAGACCTTCCTGTAGAGCGTCGTGCCAATTTCATAGCACCATCAATCGCTTCTGTGCCCGAGTTTGTCAAGTATGTTTTATCGATTTTTGAGGGTAAATGCGAAGCGAGTAATTTAGACAGCTTTACTGCAGGAGATTGGATGTATTCTCCATATACCATTACATGCATATAGGAGTCCAATTGCTTTTTAATTGCTGCTACAATCTTTGGATGCCTGTGCCCTAAACTACAAGCTGAAACGCCTGCTACAAAATCTAAATAGGGTGTTTTATTTTGATCATAGATGTAGGAGCCTTCCGCATAAGATATTTCCATCGCTAACGGATGTGGCGTGGTTTGTGCTTGGTGTTTAAAAAAATCGTTTGTAATCAATTTTTCTTTTTTGGTTTTGTAAGTTTTTCAGGCTTGTTTAAAAATTTCTTTGGCAATTTCCGAGCCGCTTTGTTTTTTATTTTTTTTGGAGATTCTAAATTCTTTGTTGGGGTTGGACTTGCTTGATCTACTCGTTCTAACAATTTAGTGTCAAAAAAATCCTCTTGCGGTATGTAGGCATCTAAACCTTTAATTGTGGGAAGTTCGAGTGGTGCATCGTCTTTAAATAAATCTTCTACACTCGTTGGACGCTCAGTTTCACGCCAATGAAACCCTTTAAGAATTTTTTCATTTTCTGGGAATTCAATTTCAGGATATGTTTTTCCTCCAATTTGATTGTATTTACGCATTTCGTCTATCGTATTTTCAGATACCCACACTTTAATCGAACCCGATTTTGATTTATCAATCCCAACCAATTCATTTGCTTCATTTCTGAGGTAGTAAATACTTTCGGCATTTTTAATAATGTCAATGGTCGATAAACTATTATTTTTAAATAAACCATATAATTTTTGTCCTGAAATTTGATTATAACCATCTCCAAGACTGTCCTTACTGATTATAAATGCATGGTCAAAGACTTTTAAGGAGTCTAAGGTTTCGGTTTTAGAATTTGAAATTAAATGAATAGAATCTCCAGTGATTTGGTTTTTTATATTCCATAAAATGGGATGCTGTACTTTGTAAAATGGATCATTTGTGGTGTTTTGATCTAAATTAATGAGTTGTGTCAGTCCTGTTTTTTGATTCATGTGTATAGAATCGGCTTTGCCACTTAAATCAGATTTATAAATTTTTGCATTATAATAGGCTCTGGTAATTCTTTTGTCTGGTTTCCCAGTTACCATTAAGGTGTCGCTATGAACAAAAATAGAGTCGTTTTCTTGAAGGGTTATTGCCAATGCACGTTTGGTTACAAATACAGAATCTTTATCTCTAAAAACTTCAGCATAATGACTTTTAACAAGGGTGTTATTCAGAGTATCGGTGATGGTTATATTATTGGTTGCAGATGCAAAACTTTTGTTGCGATCAAAATAGATGCTATCGCCTTCTACAATCCGTTCGTCATAATTTATTTTAGAGTTCTTTATAAAATAGCCTGTATCGTTTTGGGTATCGTAAAATCCGCGTTCGCAATAAATCACACTGGTTTCACTGGTAATTGTTGTGGGACCAAATAAAAATGCAAAGCCTGTAAGTGTATAAAAATCGAGTCGGTTGGATTCAATCACGTATTCTGGGTTGACAAGCTTGACATTATTTACAAACTGGTATTTTTTGGACTTCATGTAATAACGCCCAATTGTACTTGTGATGGTTCCTGTGGTATCCCGAACCACTTTTCCTGAACTTCTATAAAAAGCTTCTTGTTTGACTCTGTCAAAATACAAGGTATCAGTGGTGATTTCTGAATTTGGATCGGTTAAAATTACTGATCCGCTGGCATATGCCAATTGTGTTTTTCCGCTGTATTCAACATATTTTGAGGTCATATTGATCGTATCCCCCTGTTTTACATGAACTTTTCCGTAGGCTTCTATAAAATCTTGCTTTCCATAATAGATGGCTTCATCACACCACAATTCAATCCCCTCATGTTTGATGTGTACTTGTTTTGAATTGTCTCTAGTAAGAATTGTCGCATCGGGTTTCGATTCGTCAAATGTCATAAACGGAGCATAATCAATTTCAATTTTTCGTCGCTCTTGTGCATGTAATGTGAACCCTACAAAAAATAGAATGCATACAAAGTAATAGATGCTTTTATGTTTCAACGTACTATAGTTTATTACAAAAATAGGTAATATTGAGTTCTTTAAATAAAACTTAAGATTATTTTAAGTCCTAAAAAAAATCTACCCATAGGATAGATTTTGATTCTTATCTAAAAATTGTTTGTTTTCGATCGGGTCCTACAGAAACAATTTTGATTGGAATTTGTAATTCTTTTTCAAGGAAATCAATGTATGTATTTAATGCATTTGGAAGTATTGATTCATTATTCATTTCTGTTAAATCTTCTTTCCAACCTTCAAAGTCCGTATAAATTGGTGTAACGTTTTCGGGCTCAACATTGTACGGAAGATGGTGAATAATATTCCCTTTGTAGTTGTAGGCAGTACACACTTTTAAGGATTTAAAACCAGATAGCACATCGGCTTTCATCATCATAAGTTGGGTGACTCCATTGACTTGACACGCATAGCGTAGGGCTACAAGATCTAACCAACCACAACGACGTGAACGTCCTGTAGTGGCACCAAATTCATTCCCTACACGTCCCATAGTTTCTCCGTCTTCATCAAAGAGCTCAGTAGGGAAGGGGCCCGACCCAACTCGTGTGGTGTATGCTTTAAAAATCCCAAAAACGTCTCCAATAGAATTCGGAGCAATTCCTAATCCTGTACAAGCACCAGCGGCTGTTGTATTTGAAGAGGTTACAAATGGATAGGTTCCAAAATCAATATCTAACAAAGAGCCTTGAGCACCTTCTGCTAAAATTGATTTTTGATCCCGTAATGCTTGGTGTAAATATTCTTCAGAATCTATGAATTTTAAAGATTTTAAGACGTCAACTGCTTTAAAAAATTCAGTTTCTAATTCCTCTAAATTATATTCTAAATCAACGTTATAAAATTCAACCATAGACTCGTGCTTATTTGCTAAAGCACGGTATTTTTCTTTCCAATTGTCTAATTCTAAATCACCAACACGTATGCCATTACGACCAGTTTTGTCCATGTATGTTGGGCCAATTCCTTTGAGGGTCGATCCAATTTTAGCTTTACCTTTGGAGGCCTCTGAGGCGGCGTCTAACAATCGGTGAGTGGGTAAAATTAAATGTGCCTTGCGAGAAATTACTAAAGATTTTCTGTAATCTACATCTTGAGTTGCTAATTTATCTAATTCATTTTTAAATATAACCGGATCAATTACAACGCCATTTCCTACTAGATTCACGGCATCTTCATGAAAAATTCCAGATGGAATTGTATGAAGAACATGTTTCATCCCATTAAATACAAGGGTATGACCTGCGTTTGGTCCCCCCTGAAATCTTGCTATAATATTGTAATTGGAGGTCAAGACGTCCACAATTTTCCCTTTGCCTTCGTCACCCCATTGTAATCCAAGTAGTAAATCTACTGCCATGCTATTTAATCGTTAATTTTAGTATTTTTTTTTGTTCCGTAGAAGTAAAGTGAATGTTTTTGAATATCAATATCAAATACTTCTTCTATTGTTTTTTGAATGGATTGAATCCTTGGATCACAAAATTCAAAGACCTCTCCAGTGTCTGTAAGGATGACATGGTCGTGCTGTTTGTCGAAATATGATTTTTCATATTGCGCTTGATTTTGTCCAAATTGATGTTTTCGTACTAAAGCACAGTCCAATAATAATTCAATCGTATTGTAAAGTGTTGCTCTGGAGACCCTGTAATTTTTATTTTTCATTTTGATATAGAGTGATTCTATATCAAAGTGATCGTCGTTATCATAAATTTCCTGAAGTATTGCATAACGTTCAGGCGTTTTTCGATGACCATTTTCTTCAAGAAATTTCGTAAATACATTTTTTACGATGTCTTGATTTTTATTTTTAGCTTTTACACTCATAACAGGGTCAAATTTAAACTAATTTTTAGATTCTATAGACTTTTTCGATACCATTTATTTTTTGGAGTCGTTCCATTAATTTTTCGACAAAATTATTATTGTTGACTTCCAAGGCAATTTGCCCTTTAAATGTACCACTATCTGAGTCAAAACTTATGTTTTTGATGTTGACATTCATACTTTCAGAAACTACTTTTGTAATTGAATTAACCAAACCGAGTTTGTCTATTCCTGTGAGTTTAATCACGGCTCTAAACACTTGTTGAGAGGAGTCAATCCATTTGGCTGACATAATTCTGTACGCATAATTGGATTGAAGACTTACTGCATTTGGGCATGTCTTTTTATGAATTTTTATTCCTTCCTTGATGCTTAAAAACCCAAAAACAACATCGCCCGGAATGGGATTGCAACAAGACGAAAGTTTGTAACTTAATTTTTCTTCTTCCTTGCCAAATACCAACATATCATATTTGGAAGTGATTTCATCGTTTTCAACGGTTTCTTTAGCATTCCCTTTTTTACGTGTAATTTTATTTTTAATGTAGCTAACAAGCGCATTGCTTCTTGAAGTAGCAAACTTTTTAAGCATTGTATTATCAATACTACTAATGCCAACACGGTAAAATAAATCTAAACTTGTATTGAGTTTAAAATAATTTACCAATTCATTAATTGATCGTTCGTTTAGGGGGATTTTAAGTTGTTTGAGCTTTCGTCTCAATATTTCTTTTCCTTCAATCGCAACGGCCTTTTTGTCTTCTTTTAAAGAGGATTTTATTTTGCTTTTTGCACGCGTTGTGGTGACATAATCTAACCAGTTTACCGTTGGTTTGGCACTTTCAGAAGTAATAATATCAACTTGATCTCCACTCTTTAATACATGGTTTAGAGGGACTAATTTACCATTGACTTTTGCACCTCTAGTTTTCATTCCGATTTCGGTATGAATACTAAATGAAAAATCTAAGGGCGTTGCATCTTTTGGTAGCGATTTTAAATCGCCATTTGGAGTAAATACAAATATCTCTTTTGCATAGAGGTTCAGTTTAAACTGCTCAACAAATTCTACAGCATTCGATTCTGGATTTTCAATAACTTCCTGTAGTTTTCCAATCCAGCTTTCTAAATTTTCATCATGTCCTTTATCTCCTTCTTTATATTTGTAGTGTGCCGCATAACCTTTCTCAGCAATTTCGTTCATACGTTCACTTCGTATCTGTACTTCGACCCAGCGCCCTTTTGGCCCCATTACTGTGATGTGTAAGGCTTCATAACCTGTTGATTTTGGAGCAGAAATCCAATCTCTTAAACGTGTTGGATTCGGTCTAAAATGATCGGTTACGATTGAATATATTTTCCATGCGATAAATTTTTCATCTTTTACATCAGATTTGTAAATGATTCGTACCGCAAATTTATCATAGACTTCTTCAAAAGATACGCCCTGATTTTGCATTTTTCTTCGAATCGAAAAAATAGATTTTGGACGCCCTTTTATGACATATTTTAATTTTTCTTTTGTTAAGGCCTTTGTTAAAACCTTGCTAATATCCTTTAAATAAAGATCTTGTTCCTCTTTACTTTCTTTTAGTTTAAATAAAATATCATTGTAAACTTCTGGTTCTGTATATTTTAGAGCAAAGTCTTCTAACTTTGTTTTAATATTATACAATCCAATTTTATGAGCAAGAGGTGCATAAATATAAAGCGTTTCAGAAGCAATTTTTAGTTGTTTGTCTTCAGGCATGGAATGAATCGTCTCCATATTGTGAAGGCGGTCGGCAATTTTGATGATAATAACTCTAATGTCGTCGTGAAGCGTAAGGAGCATTTTCCTGAAATTCTCAGCTTGCATTGACACATTCATATCTTTATTTAATGTAGATATTTTTGTCAGTCCATCAACAATTCGGGCCACAGTTTCCCCAAATAATTGTTGAATATCGTCAATAGAATAGCGCGGACAATCTTCGACAACATCGTGCAAAAGTGCAGCCGCAATTGAAGTCGCATCCAGCCCTATTTCGGAAGCAACAATTTTTGCTACAGCAATGGGATGAAAAATATAGGCTTCACCTGATTTTCTTCTTTGATTGGAATGGGCATCAACTGCAACATCAAATGCTTTTCTAATTAATTTTTTGTCGGCAGCTGACAGGGTTCTATAGCTGATTTTAAGGAGTTCTTTATACTCCTTAGTGATGGCTGCGTTTTCTTGTGCTATATCGACTGCTGTCATAATCTAAAATTACTACAATCTAACGGAACACGCAATAACAAAAGTTAGTTTTTTACAAACATTGTTTTAACAATTCCTTAAAAGTAATTTTTAGCTAAATTTTCGCTGTCTTTTGGCTTCAAAAACTAAGATTCCAGCGGCAACGGATACATTCATAGAATCAATTTTTCCTTGCATTGGGATACGAATTTTTGTGGTAGCAGCTTTGCGCCATAGTTCACTTAATCCTGTGGATTCCGTACCAACAACCAGAGCAGTTGCTTTCTTAAAATCAATGGTATCATAGACAACTGAATCTTGAAGCGTCGCAGCATAGATAGAGATATTTTGCTTTTTTAAAAAGTCTATCACCTTTTCAGAAGATCCCATTGCTATTGGAACTGTAAAGACCCCACCCACACTGGATCGGATGATGTTTGGGTTGTATAGGTCTGTGAGTGGATTTGAAATGATAATGGCATCCACGTTTGCTGCATCAGCTGTTCGAAGTAAAGCACCGATATTTCCCGGTTTTTCTGGGGCTTCTGCCACAAGAATTAATGGGGTTTTACTTTTGAATTCTAAATTTTTTAAATCAAAATTTTTGGTTTTTGCCACAGCTATAATACCTTCAGTAGTGTCTCGGTGAGCTACTTTTTCATAGACTGCTTTGGTGATTTCTATGACATCAATTCCATAAGGCTCTAAAGAAGCCGCTTCTGCTGCAGAAAATAAATTGGGAAAATAATAAAGCGTTTCAATTCTGTAATCACTCTTAATGGCTAGAGACAATTCGCGTTTTCCTTCAATAACAAACAAACCTGTTTGTTTTCTTAGTTTCGACTTTTCTTTGAGTTGAACCAGTTGTTTTATAAAAGGATTTTGAAGACTGCTTATTGTTTTGACCATACAACAAAAATAGTGTTTAATTTTTAAGCCGAAACAAAAAAGTCCAAGCCGAAACTTGAACTTATATTTTATAATAGAGAGGAAGTATTAGTTTTTCTCGTATTTTTTTGAATAGCGTTTCCAGAGTTCGGTTTGATGGCTTTCTAAACTAATATTTCGACCATCTATAAATGCATTCGTTAAATTGTTTGTTCGCATGTCTAAAGCATCACCACTGCTTATAAATAAAGTTGCACTTTTCCCTACTTCCAAAGAACCATATTGCGTATCGATCCCGAGAATTTTAGCGGTGTTTAAAGTTATTAATTGCAACGCTTGTTCTTTTGAGAGTCCATGTGCCACTGTTGTCCCTGCATAAAACGGAAGGTTTCGTGAGTTCATACGTTCCATATCGCCACTCGTTTCTAAGCCTACAGTCACACCTGCTTCAACTAAAAGATGAGCCATTTTAAAAGGTAAATCATAATCATGATCATCATGATTAGGGCGAGAATGTACGCGTCTGAGTAGGACAGAAATTTTATTTTCTTTTAAATAGTCTGCGAGTTTGTAAGCCTCATATCCACCAACAATAACGATTTTTGACAGTTCTTGTGATTTGGAGAATTCAACGGCATCTACAATTCCTTTTTCATCATTTACATGAATATAAAGGGTTTTGGATTGATCAAATAGGCCGCGCATTGCATTTAATGGTAAGTTTAATTTTGCTTTAGCATTGTTTGAATTTGCTTTGGCATTATTAAAATAGGCTTTAATTTCAGATGTTTGATTGCTGTATTTTGGATTGCTTTTTAAACCTGGGTCTTCACCTAACCACCAGCGTCCACGACTAAATGTGCTCGGCCAATTTAAGTGAATTCCATCATCCACTCTAAGGACGGCATCTTCCCAATTCCAAGCATCGAGTTGAACGATGGAGGAGGTGCCTGAAATACGTCCACCTCTTGGTGTGATTTGAGCTATGAGTACTCCGTTTGGTCGCATACTCTCCACGACTCTAGATTCGGCATTGTAAGCGATTAAACTTCTAATATGCGGGTTCCAATTTCCTAATTCTTCATCATCATCTGTTGCTCTAACAGCATCAATTTCTATAAGTCCTAAGGTTGAATTCGCTACAATAAACCCAGGGTATATATGTTGGTTTTTTGCATCGATCACTTCCATTTTAGAGAGATCTTCAGATTTATTGTATTCAGATACGGTTTGTAAAATTTCATTTTCAAAAATGATTAAACTATTTTGGATGACTGATCCATTTCCTAAATGGGCAGTGCCGCCTACAATTGCTACAGTCTTTGATTGAACTTCTGCGGGAGTTTGTTGTGCGTTTGCTATAGATACACAAACAATCGATAGTATAATTAATTTTATAAGTTTCATATATTGTATATTTATAGTTGATTTATATCTATTGAATCACAGTGTAAAAGTTGCTTGTCTTTTTTCTTTATTGGCTGTGTTTTCATTCCTTTATTTTTTTCTTTTAACATCATTAGTATGAGCTCGTCTCTCTCGTTTTGAATTGATGCTCTTAGTTTTGAATCCCGCTGGATATCAAAATAAGTTACTCCTTCAATGAGTGTTTTTTCAGCTTTTGAATATACGGATAAGGGGTGATCGCTCCAAAGTACTAAATCGGCATCTTTTCCAACTTTAATACTTCCAACTTTATCATCGATATGAAGTAATTTTGCAGGATTAAGCGTTACCATTTTCCAAGCATCTTCTTCAGAAGTGCCACCATATTTTACTGCTTTTGCAGCTTCCTGATTAAGGCGTCTTGACATTTCGGCATCATCACTGTTAATCGCTGTCACAACACCCAAAGAATTCAAAATAGAGGCGTTATAAGGTATGGCGTCATTGACTTCGTATTTATAGGCCCACCAGTCACTAAAAGTTGAAGCGCCAGCTCCATGTGCTTTCATCTTATCAGCAACTTTATAACCTTCTAAGATATGGGTGAAGGTGTTAATGTTAAAATCAAATTTTTCTGCGACTTTCATTAACATATTAATTTCACTTTGAACGTAAGAATGGCAACTTATGAAACGTTCCTTATTTAGAATTTCTGAAAGCACTTCCATTTCGGTGTCTTTTCGATACGGTTTTCCGCTTTTCTTTAGAGCGTCATAGGTTTTTGCTCTTGTAAAATAATCGATATAAAGCTGTTCAACACCCATACGTGTTTGTGGAAAACGACTGTAACTTCCCCAATTGGATTGTTTGACATTTTCACCAAGTGCGAATTTTATAAATTTTGGCGTGTTTTTGTAGATTAAATTTTCTGCAGAATCGCCCCATTTTAATTTAATGATTGCAGAACGTCCTCCAATCGGATTGGCAGAGCCATGTAAAATTTGAATCGTTGTAACCCCACCAGCTAAATTTCTGTAAATATCCACATCATCGGCATCAATTACGTCTTCTATACTAACTTCAGCGGAGGAGTTTTGTCCGCTCTCGTTGATACTTGCTGCTGCGATATGCGAATGCTCATCCACAATTCCAGCAGTTAGATGTTTTCCAGTAGCATCTATTACAGTGGCTTTTGAGTTTTTGAGGTTGATTCCTATTTTTGAAATTCGCCCATCTTTTACAAGTACATCTGTATTTTGTAGAATTCCTTCGGATTCATTTGTCCATACCGTGGCGTTTTTAAATAGAATAGTTTCTGCTGTTGGGAGTTCTTTAAATCCATAAGCCCCGTTAGGATAACTCACAGGAACTATTTTTGGTGAATCTGATTTTTCTTCTGTTTTAGATTTTAAATCTTTTGAAGAATCTGTGTTGATGCGTTTTATTTTTATGCTAGGAGTTGTTCCATCTAATAAAGTGGCGGTTCCCGAGATGTTTTCAACACTCGAAAGAATTTTTGCATTGACCCTAATAAACCCTTGTTGAGTTGTGTCTTTTGTAGAAAACATTAAGTGCATCCAATCATTTTCATATTTTAAACTGCTGCTTAATTTTAGAGAATCAGATGTTATTTCAGTTTTAAGTTTAGTCAGCGTCCCTGATATTTTAAGTTCATAGTTATCAGTATTTATTGTAAAACCGTAGTCTCCTCTAATGTCTTTCTTTGTTAAATCTTCAAAGATAGTTCTTGAACCATTGATCCAATTTTCATAAAGTGTAGTATTAGGGTCAAAAATATCTCCAGAAGTAATCAAGAAATTTGCATAACTCCCTACGTTTAGGTTTCCAAGCTTTGAATTCCCTAAAATTTCAGCAGGTTGTGAAGTCAAGGCTTCTAAGGCAGTAGTTTTATCCAATCCATACTCAATTGCTTTATGAAGGTTTGTTTTGAAATCTTTCATGGACTTCAGACCTTTAGTTGTAAATGCAAAAGAGATTCCATTGATTTCTAATGCCCTTGGGTTTCCAGGGCGTTGGTTCCATTCTTTCATGGCTTCAAGCTCCAGAAAGTTGGTTAAAAACGTATTTTCAACATCATAGGCCTTCGGAAAGTTTAATGGAATAATAAACGTTGCTTTTGTGTTTTTGATTTCATTAATCCGTTCAAATTCATCGCCACCACCCAAAATAACATATTGTACGCCTATTTCGTCTCCAACCTTATCAGCTCTTAAAGCATTGGCTCTGCTACCAGCCTCTATAATTTGAACTTGATTTTTATTTTGGATGTAAGCCTCTATTGAGCGGTCTTTTGTGGAAACATTTCCTTTAGCATACCAATCGGCATCATAATTAAGTTGTCTTAATAACGCCATTGTCCCCATAATTGAGGAAGGGTAGGACTGAAGCGATCGAACACTTTTTGAAAATGAGAGATACTTTGCCGATTGATCTGAAAGGATGCGCTGTGAATCACTTCCGTTAGAATCCAAAGCGACCAATGCTCCTGTTCCACGAACAACCCCATCTTGTAAATGTGTGTTAACCACTCCAAATCCAGCTTCTAATAATTGTTTAGCGGCTTTTTTATCATATTTAAAATGGTCGATGGCATTTTGTTCTGGTCGGATATGATCGTTCCAATAAAAGCCTTCACGGCTCGCTTTGTATTGTGCCGAGCGACCTCCGCTACTTTCGCGTTTGGGTTTTGCAACTCCAAAATCGGAGTAAAGATCGATAAAGGATGGGTATATGGATTTTCCTTTTATATCGATCACAACTGTATTTTTAGGGAGTTCGATATTGGTTCCAACCTTTATGATGTTTCCTTCTCGAATTAATAACGTCCCATTCTCTATATGTTGTGAAGGCGTTATAAAAATTTTTGCGTTCGTAATGGCTGTGAAATTTGTATTTTTAGATTTCACTCCATCGTTCTTTGGAAAGTAATCCTGAGCAAATACAGAGAATACTCCGAATAAGCTCCAAAGGAAGATTAATTTTTTCATTAGGTTATAAAATTTAATTAGCGTTTCAATTTACTCATAAACTTTTATAGAAATCTTAAAATGGGTGTTTTTTTTAACAATTAAATTCAAGTTGTTAAATTAATTATAATTGATACGTTTTTTTTGTTTAAAGTTGTGTATATAATTAAATTTGATGATTAGAATAAAGATAAATCATTAATAATGAAGAATTTATTAAAATTATCAGTTATTTTTTTACTTTTATTAAACGCTTGTAGCACTGAAAAAGTAGAGGAGGTTACTCCAGAAGCAGAAGACAATATTTCTCAAGAATTAATGTCTAACCTATTTAATAGTGCGCGAACAGCGACGTCAACAAATCAAGAATCTGATTATGTTGAAGACGGCGAGTGTTTTGTTATTAACTATCCATACAATGTTTCTGATGGACAAACGAGTACTACCCTAAATAGTGACGAAGAATTATTTGTTTTCTTAGAAAATCTCACATTTGATTCAGATGTTTTTATTGAAGTTCCTTTCGATGTTACTTTGGCAGACGGATCTCAGCAAACCATTACATCCTATGAAGCATTGGAAGTGCTGCTTGAAGCCTGTTATGATTATAATGATTTCGATGACGGTTTTCATGAAGATGAATGTTTTGTATTGAATTATCCATTAACCGCTCTTGATCATGACGGAAATGAGGTAACTGTAAATTCTGAAGAGGATTTATATATGTTTGAGTTTGTAGGATTTGTTTATCCTATTTCTGTGACTTTAATGGATGGAACTCAGGAAACTGTAAATAGCCCTCAAGAATTTGATTCACTTTACAATGATTGTTATGACATCGAAGATTGTTATGATTGTGAAGAAGAATGTTTCGAAATCGTATTTCCAATGTCGTTTGTTACAGAGAATGAAACTGTAGTTACGGTGAATAATTATGACGAGCTTTGGGAATTTGTAAGTCAACTTACAGAAGAAGATTTTTGTGTCATTTCTTACCCGATAACAGTACAGTTTGAAGATGGAACCCAACAAACAGCGAACAGCGATGAAGAGTTTGATGCGCTCTATGACGCTTGTGAGTAAATAATAATATTAAATTAAAACAAAAATAGCTTGGATTTAGATCTAAGCTATTTTTGTTTGTAGATGTTAAAGTGTCCTCATTCCTCCAAATAATCCACCAAAAGCGCTACCACATAGCTATAGCTTTCAATACCTTTATCTTGGTTGTTTGCCTTTAAGAAATGACTGTAAAACACTTTAAACAGAGGTTCCATTGGGTTGTTGTAAGCACTCCAGAACTCAAATGCTTCCTTGTAATCTTCCAAAACACCAGGATTCATAGCACACAACGTAGATTCGTAGGCCTCAGAATCTCTTTTAGATAATTCTTGTAAACAATAGCGCAATGCAAATTTATAACCCGCATAATTGAAATAAGGGTTTTTATTATGGATGCTCGCCAAAAAAGCAATAAAATTAGCTTCGTTTTCTGCTGCATAGCCCAATTGATGCGCTTGTTCGTGCGCAATAGTAGTTGGCATAGAATTTAAAGGCATCTGCGCATTAATTTGAGCTTCTAAGGTTATAGGATTCACATAGCCACTAAAACCCATATAACTTAAGGGAATACTAAAGAGTGATTTTTTACTGTTTTGTCCGTTGTGTTTAAAATGAGGGTACAGCGTTTCCAATTGAGAATAGCCGGTTTGACTGATGTCAGTCAGTTCAACAAATTCATAGGGGAGGGTTGTTTTTAATAAAGAATCGTGGGTAATCGCAAAGTGAAGTTTATTTGTTTTTAAAACCAACTGATGGGTCACCGATTTTAATTGCTCGGTACTGTAGTTTGGGTTTAAATTAAGTGTGGTATGTAAAGGTACTCGGTAATAATTGTAGCCCCAAAACAAATGAAACATAAAATAAAGAAGGGATACAAAAGATAAAACATCCAAAACCCATGCTTTGGGGTGTGTTCGAAGTCGTTTTACGTTTTTAATTACCCAACGCAATACATAAACGATCAAGGCGATATATAACAGATCTCCTACAGAAAACGGAATCCATTTAAAAGCTGTGTTTAGCAATTTAGAAATGATTGGAAAAATGCCCTTACTATAATAGGTTTCCACAAACTCAGGATATTGCGCCATCACTTTTATGAAAAAGTATTGAGGGAGTAAACTCAAACCAAGTATGATTTTTCCTGTTTTTGACATCACTCAAAAGTAATAATTTTAATTTATGAACGGGATGAAAACCGTACCTTTGTAGGACAAAAAAACAAAAATCATGAGTCAAGACATACGTCAACTAGAACCTAAAGCCGTTTGGAACAAGTTTGCAGATTTGAATGCCGTGCCTCGTCCTTCAAAAAAAGAGGCGCGTGTGATTGCATTTATGAAAAATTTCGGACAAAAATTAAACCTAGAAACCATTGAAGATGCGGTAGGAAATGTCATCATAAAAAAACCAGCGACTGCAGGGATGGAGGATCGAAAGGCAATTGTCATGCAATCGCATTTAGATATGGTGCATCAAAAAAATAGCGACACTAATTTTGATTTTTTAACTCAAGGCATTGAGATGTTTGTGGAAGGGGATTGGGTCAAAGCAAAAGGAACAACACTCGGAGCCGATAATGGCCTTGGGGTGGCAACTATTATGGCGGTTTTAGAAAGTACAGATATTCCACATCCAGCGATTGAAGCACTGTTCACTATTGATGAAGAAACGGGAATGACAGGGGCAATGGGACTTGAAGGAGGGGTGTTGAATGGCGCCATTCTTTTGAATCTAGATACTGAGGAAGATGACGAAATTGGAGTTGGCTGTGCTGGGGGTATTGATGTAACCGCCACAGGAACTTATAACGAAGAACCCACACCAGAAACTAAAATAGGCTATTCAATTGAAGTTAAAGGATTACAAGGAGGTCATTCAGGAATGGATATCCATAAAGGATTTGGAAATGCCAATAAAATCATGAACCGTTTGATGTTTGATGCCTTTGAAAATTTTGGATTGCGAATTTCAGAAATTGATGGTGGGAGTTTACGCAACGCAATTCCTAGAGAAAGCAGAGCAATTGTTGCCATTGATAAGGTTCAAGAAGCGGCTTTTATATATGAAATGGGACTTCAAATTGAAGCCATACAATCAGAACTAAAAACATTAGAACCCGACTTAATCGTTGTTTTAACCAAAATAGACACACCAAAAGTCATAATGGACTTGGGAGTTCAAGAAGGTTTGACACGTGCTATTTATGCCGCATGGAATGGTGTTTATCGCATGAGTCCTGAGATCCCTGAATTGGTAGAAACCTCTAATAATATTGCACGTGTCATGATCAAAGATGGAAACGTGAAAATAGGGTGTTTAACACGCTCTTCTGTGGAATCTTCTAAAATGGATTTAGCAATGATGTTACGTGCAACCTTTGAACTTATTGGTTGTGAAGTAGAACTTTCTGGAGATTACCCTGGATGGGCACCCGATATGGATTCCTCTATTTTGAAAGTACTGAGATCTTTATACGAAACCTTATATAATGAAAAACCACATGTTGCAGCCTGTCATGCGGGGTTGGAATGCGGAATTTTAGGGACACATTACCCAGATATGGAAATGATTAGTTTTGGACCTAATATTAAAGGAGCTCACTCTCCTGATGAACGTGTTCAAATTTCTTCTGTTCAGAAATTTTGGATTTTTGTTTTAGAGATTTTAAAGCATATTCCTAAAGCATAAGGATTTAGCAGATTTTACAAAAAAAAAGCAGCCAACTGGCTGCTTTTTTTGTTTGATTGGTAGTATGTTATTCTACGACTTCAAGCATTTCCACAATAAACACTAAATCGGAGTTTGGTTTTATTGGTCCGGCTCCTTTTTCTCCATAGGCAAGATGAGAAGGAAGGTATAAGAATGTTTTGTCACCAACAGACATATTAAGCACTCCTTCTTTAAATCCTGGAATCATTTTTGCTTCTGGATCGATTTTCATTGGCATTGCGCCATATCCACCTCTTTGTTCTTTTCGGGCGTCATATGTTCCACATTTCTCATCGATTGTTTTAACGTTGGTGCCAAACAATTTACCATCTGTAAAATAGCCTTCATAATTCAGTTTAACAGTAGCACCAGCACGGGGCTTTGGTCCGCTGCCTTTTACGATGTTATAAACAAGTAAACCCGAAGTTTGCTGAATAGCTTGACTCTTAAACATGTTGAGTACGGGAACCATTTCCTGCGCAGCTAGTTCCATTTTTTCATCGGCAATTTTTTTAGCTTCTTCCGCTTTCTTCTTGGCTTCTTCAAGTTTTTTTAAGCGTTTTTCTTCTAACAAAGGAAATTCTGTGTTCCATGTGTCAGCAGCGTCAAATCCTCTAGCACGCATTCCTTGACGAATAATATTTAATTTTAATATTTTCACATCTTCCAAAGGTTTATTGGATCCTGAAGCAACCTTAACATTAGATATTGTATCGACTACAGCAAAGCCTTTAACGACTTCTCCAAAAACAGAATGTCTGTTATCTAAGTGTGGGGTTGGTTTTTCTGTAATAAAAAACTGACTGCCGTTGGTTGCAGGTCCAGAATTGGCCATGGATAGAATCCCCGGTTTATCATGCTTTAGACTCTCGTCAAATTCATCTCCAAATTTGAATCCAGGATTTCCAGAACCTGTTGCAGTGGGATCCCCACCTTGAATCATAAATTGATCAATTACTCTGTGAAAAACAGTTCCATTATAGTAGGGTTTGCCTTTCAGGGAATCTGCCAATAGAGGATGGGTACCTTCTGCAAGGCCTACAAAATTAGAAACCGTTAAAGGGACTTTGTCATAAAATAATTGTACGACGATTGTGTCTTTAGAGGTTACAAATTCGGCAAATACACCATCGCCTAAATCTGGGTATTGTTCTTGACATCCAGTGGAGCTTATCAGTAGTCCTGCTGCAAATAATTGAATAAATACTTTTGTGAATTTCATTTTTTGATTTTTTATTGGGTTTTGAATTGTATGATAGATTAATTATTAGTAAGTTTTATTAAGGAAACGTCACAAACGAGTGGGACATTACTACCAATCTTTTTGTCATCTCCGTAGTAGCCGTATGCTTTTTGTGATGGAAATATAAAAGTCATTGATTCGCCTTCTTTCATGAGCTTTAAACCTTCTCTTAAACCTGAAAATAATTCCTGTTGATCGATATAATAGCTCTGAGTCTCTAATTCTTTTGTGGGATAAATGACTTGCCCTTCTAAGGTTTTTAGCCCACAGGTGTACTGCACCAAGTCGCCAAACTTCGGAGTATTTGAATTTGTTTCTATTTCAGTGTTATAAGCATACCAAAATCCATATTCAGTGGATTTAAACGATTTTTCAGAATTTTGAATAAAAGTCTTAATCAGAGAATATTCTCTATTATTTAATTGTTTGTTACGTTCTATAGAGGCATCAAAAAATGCTCCTGAATTATTTGAGATTGGGTGCCTTGCTTCCGAAGGTTTACAACTGACAAATAACAAACAAATTAATAAAAATAACAGGGAGTATCTCATGAATTAAGTTCCGATTTGTATTCAGACAATATACTGATAAATTTTGCAATGGTATCCTCAAGGTTGAGATTGCTTCGTCCTCCAGAAGCATTTTTGTGTCCACCTCCATTAAAATGGGTTCTTGCAAACGTATTTACGTCAAAATCGCCCTTTGAACGAAATGAGATTTTAATGATACCCTCTTGTTTGTGTTCAATGAATATGACAGCAAATTTAGCCCCTTTTAGAGATAAACCGTAATTAACCAATCCTTCCGTATCTCCCTTTTGAAAGTCATGAGAATCGAGCTCTTTATTGGTTAAACTGATATAAGCCGTTTTAAAGGGTTCTAAAAATTTTAAATTATTCAAGGCACACCCCATAAGCTGTAGGCGACCAAAACTATTGGTGTCATACACTGCGTTATGAATGTGTGTTTTTTCCACTCCGACATCAATTAAATGTGCAATCACTCGATGGGTGGTGCTTGTAGTAAGCGAAAAACGGAAGGAGGCGGTGTCCGTCATAATACCTGTATAAAGTGCCTCTCCAATAGCAACATCAATATGCTCTAAATCGTCCATCATTTCAATAAAATGATATACCATTTCACATGTTGAACAAATACTCACATCTGAATAGACATAGGTGGCATAGTCATCTGGTTGTTGATGATGATCAATCATAACTTTAATGGCAGCTGAATTTTCAATAGGTATTTCCATCGTACCACAACGGTGTAGAGCATTAAAATCTAAAGTAAAAATAAGATCTGCTTGAGAAATGTGTGCCTCCGCAACACTGGTATTTTCTTCATGAATGAGAACATCTTTAGTTCCTGGAATCCATTTGAGAAACTCTGGGTAATCATTGGGAGCGATCACCATTGCTGAATGTCCAAGTTTTTTAAGGTAATTACACAATCCTAAAGTAGATCCCATGGCATCTCCATCTGGATTTTTATGAGGAACAATAACCACCTTTTTAGGGTTGGAAAGTATTTTTTTTAGGTCTAAAATATCTGCTTTATTCATAGCAAGCAAAGATACAATTTTTTAAAATAGTTGGAGGGGGAATTATTTATAGAAAAACCTTATTTTTGCACAAAATTTATACAAACATCATGACAACTAACAAAACGTTTACAATGCTTAAGCCTGATTCTGTTGAGAAAGGGAATATTGGGGGAATCATAGAAAAAATCACTGCTTCTGGTTTTAGAATTGTTGCATTGAAATTAACACAACTAACCAAAGCCGATGCTGAGGCTTTTTATGCCGTTCATAGTGAGCGTCCATTTTTTGGGGAATTGGTCACCTACATGACGCGGGGTCCTATTGTAGCAGCGATTCTTGAAAAAGATAATGCGGTAGAAGATTTTAGAACTTTAATTGGTGCAACCAATCCAGCTGAAGCTGCAGAAGGTACCATTCGTAATATGTTTGCAGACTCTATTAGTGAAAATGCTGTTCATGGAAGTGACAGTGATGAGAATGCTGCGATTGAAGGGGCTTTCCATTTTTCAGGAAGAGAAATGTTCTAAACGAATTCATTGAAATAATTATAAAAGCTACAATTCTATTGTAGCTTTTTTTGTACTCAAAATTATCTTAAAATTAGTTTTGTGATTAGAGTTTTCCCTAGAGATTCGTTCAGCATCGTTATAATTTTATCTTTTCCATAGCTTAATTCTTCTCTCAGTACTGAAGAGCTTAATTCTACATATAGGGTGTCTTTATGCAGTTTCACACTGTTGGTGTAGGTGTTGACGCCCTTACCCATTAGTTCTATCCAAGCCGCTTCTACGTTCACTTTGTCTAACCCTTTTTCGAGTTTGTTTTCTTTAACAAAGGACTTCATTAAGTCGTCTATTTTAAATGAATCGTTCTTACGTTTGCTCATTATTCAAAAATTAAAGGTTCGTAAGGTTTGTAAGTATATATAAATCCATCGGAGTTGGAGAGGATTAAACTCGAGTTGTTTGCACGGACTATTTCTTCACTGTAAGTAACGTTATTATTAGTGTAGATTATCCATAAATGATTGTCTTTTATAGAAAGTGTAAATTCTGATATATGTTGAGATATTTCAAAAGTACCATCAAACCTTGGAGTTACTTTTTTACGATACCCTGATAAATCAGCATTCACTTTAAAATAATCGACTGAGCCACTCATTTTATAGTCTTTTACTTTCTTTTGGTCTTTGGTAACGTTTACAATTTCCCAATACCCTTCGACAAAAGGAATGAAAGTTGATACTTCTGACTTGCAGCTGATCAGTAGTATGAAAAAAGAAAGCGTTAGAAGTTGTCTCACAGTTGAAATATTTGATACGATTGATGTACACTTTTAATGGCTTTCTCGGTACGATCGGCATGGGTGTCCGAAACAAATAACTGCCCAAAATTCTCATCGTTAACCAATTGAATAATTTGAGATACGCGTTGTTCGTCAAGTTTGTCAAAAACATCGTCTAATAGGAGTAGGGGTATCTCACCGCTTTGGGCCTTAATAAAGTCAAATTGGGCGAGTTTTAAGGCAATTAAGAATGATTTTTGCTGCCCTTGACTTCCAAATTTTTTAATAGGGTAGCCTTTAATAGAAAAATCTAAATCGTCTTTATGAATTCCCACACTTGTGTATTGCAGCATGCGGTCTTTGTTGATATGGGTCGCAAACAACTCCAATAAAGAGGAATCATTTAACTGGCTGTTGTATTTTAAATCTACAACTTCACCATTGTTGCTAATGGTTTGATAGCGTTTTTTGAAGATCGGTATAAAGGCCTCTAAAAACGTTTTACGTTTGTCGTGTATCACACTTCCATATTCATTAAGTTGTTGATTATAAACATCTAATGAGTCTTTATTAAAGTTATTATTTAAGGCAAAGTATTTTAGTAACGCATTTCTTTGTGCGAGAATTTTAGAATAATTTAATAAAGCTTCTAGATAGTTTTTATCACTTTGAGAAATCACCCCATCCATAAATTTTCTCCGGGTCTCGCTCCCTTCAATAATCAAGTCACGATCGGAAGGAGATATAATTACTAAAGGAAGAAATCCAATATGATCACTAAACCGATCGTATGCTTTTCCGTTTCGTTTGATGATTTTCTTTTGACCTCTTTTAAGGGAAACGATTACTTTTTCTTCTCGATTCTTTTTTTCATACATCCCATCCACAACAAAAAAATCTTCGTCATGACGAATGTTTTGAGACGCAATAGGGTTGAAATAGCTTTTTCCAAAAGACAGATGGTAAATAGCGTCTAAAATATTTGTTTTACCAACTCCATTCGCACCGACGAAACAATTAATTTTAGCGTCGAATTCTACCGTAAAGGCATCAAAATTTTTGTAGTTAATTAAGTTTAATGATTTTAAAATCATGTAAAATTGGTCTTTGTTTTATGATTATCTTCTTGTATTCGCATTAAAAAGATGCTGCAAATTATTGAAAAATAACAAATAATTTGCCTTTTTTTTACGAATAAAAATTATATTTTTGAACCTCAATAATAATACGAGCATGGCAACATATAAGAAACGAGGCGGAAAACCGTCAACTAAAACAGAAAAAGAGATTTCAATTGAAGATGGATCAACAACCGCTGAGGTTTTTAACACCCTCGATGAATCGGCATCACGTACCGAGGAATGGGTTATTAAAAATCAAAAATATATTTTTATCATTGTAGGTTTAGCTGCAGTATTAGTATTGGGGTTCTTAGGGTTTGATAAATTTATTCAAGAACCAAAAGAAAGCACCGCAACAAATGACATGTTCCAATCACAACAATATTTTGACCAAGCTGTTAATGGAAGTTCTAAAGACTCTCTATTTACATTAGCTCTCAATGGAGCGGATGGTAAATATGGGTTTTTAGATATTGCTGATGTTTACAGCGGAACTAAAGCTGGAAATTTATCTAATTACTATGCTGGGATGGCATATTTAAATATGAAAGATTACACAAATGCTGTAACCTATTTGAATGCCTTTTCATCGGATGATGATGTTCTTGGTCCCATTGCAAAAGGAGGTATTGGTGACGCATTTGTTCAGTTAGAGCAATTAGAGGATGCTTACGACTATTATGTGCAAGCAGCACAACTTAGAACAAATAACTATACGACCCCTATGTATCTTTACAAAGCTGGGGTTATAGGTTTGAAATTAGGAAATAATGCAAAAGCATTAAAGTTCTTTAATCAAATTAAATCTGATTACCCAGACAGTACGGAGGCTAAAGATATAGACGTTTTTATTGGTAAAGCGGAAGCCGCTACAAATTAATCATGGCTACAGAAAACACTAATTTATCAAATTACGATTCAAAGACACTCCCAGACGCGACACATCTTCGGTTTGGGATTGTTGTTTCTGAATGGAACCCAACCATTACAGAAGGCTTGCTTAAAGGCGCTGTAGATACGTTATTAGATTGTGGTGTTGCCGAATCAAACATCCGAATCATTCATGTGCCAGGAAGCTTTGAGCTTATTTATGGCGCTAAAAAAATGCAACAACAACTTGTGGATGCTGTAATCACTATTGGAAGTGTTATTAAAGGTGAAACAAAACACTTTGATTTTGTGTGTGATGGGGTCACTCAAGGCATTAAAGATTTAAATATTCTTCATGATGTACCTGTTATTTTTTGTGTATTAACAGATAATAACCTTCAACAATCTGTAGAGCGTTCGGGTGGAATTCATGGTAACAAAGGAGTTGAAGCTGCCGTTACTGCAATTAAGATGGCACATTTGAGTCATACCTTATAAAATCAACAGCTGTTGATAATTTTTCGTGTGAATTTGTTTAAGACTCTACAGATTTAAGTATTTTTGAATAGTCTCAATATACAAAGCAATTGACTCCAAGAAAAAACAGAAAATTTAAGTTAAATAGGTCCTCGACTACGTTATCTTCAGATAATTCTACTTTAAATAAAGAACGTTTTCGTCTGAAGTCTACTATAAAATCACGTGGTTTTTCATTAACTTGGCTTTTAATTGCATGTGTCCTTTTGTTGATTGGAATCTACATATTAGACAGCATATAATGTTACGTCATGGGTATATTTAAAACCAAAAAAAATAAGAGATATAGTTATACACCTCGCTTTTATAAAAGTGAGCGAAGTCCTTTTGAGATCAAACACAAATTTGATGATCATCGAGTTACCATTGAAAAAACAAACTTGAAAGGTAAGTTTACCAACGCGATAGACGATTTTAAAACAAACCCAAATTCCTTAGCAAACAAAAGAGTTTTCATTATAATTTTAATTTTGATATTTGTGTTCCTTTGGATTATAGATTTTGATTTAAGTATATTTTTCTAATAGATGGCAGATATAATTCAATTGTTACCCGATCATGTGGCCAATCAAATTGCAGCTGGAGAAGTTGTACAACGTCCTGCTTCTGTAGTAAAAGAACTCTTAGAAAATGCTATTGATGCTGGAGCAACGACAGTCAAACTCCTCGTAAAAAATGCTGGTAAGACTTTGATTCAAGTTATTGACGACGGAAAGGGAATGAGTGTGACCGATGCGCGTTTGAGTTTTGAACGGCATGCTACCTCCAAAATTAAAGTTGCCGACGATTTATTTAATCTTCATACAAAAGGATTTAGAGGCGAAGCTTTAGCAAGTATCGCAGCGATTGCGCATGTGGAGATGAAAACCAAACAAGCATCTGATGAATTAGGAACACTTTTGACTGTGGAAGGCAGTGTTTTCAAGTCTCAAGAAGCAGTTGCCACACCAAATGGTTCCTCGATTGCAGTTAAGAATCTGTTTTTTAACATTCCAGCCCGACGAAATTTTTTAAAATCAGATACTGTAGAATTACGCCACATCATTGATGAGTTTCATAGAGTGGTATTGGCTCATCCATCGATTGGTTTTTCTATGTACCACAATGGGAGCGATCTTTTTAACTTATTAAAAGGAAATTTTAGACAACGCATCGTGAGTACATTTGGTGGGAAAATGAATGAGAAATTAGTCCCTGTCGAAGAAACAACAGAAGTGATAAATATTTCAGGATTTGTCGGTAAACCAGAGTATGCAAAGAAATCTAGAGGGGAGCAATTCTTTTTTGTAAACAATCGATTTATAAAGAGTCCGTATCTAAATCATGCCATATCCGCAGCTTTTGAAGGTGTACTTCAACCCGGAAAACATCCTTGTTATTTTTTAAATTTAGAAGTCAACCCAAAAAGTATAGACATCAATATCCATCCAACAAAAACGGAAATTAAATTTGATGACGAACAAACAATCTATGCGATTCTAAGAGCAGCTGTTAAACACAGTCTTGGACAATTTAGTATTGCACCAGTACTTGATTTTGATCGCGATAAAAATTTAGATACTCCTTACGGATCTGAAAATACACCAACCACATTTCCAAAAATTGAAGTCGATAGAACGTTCAATCCATTTTCAAATTCCAATCAAACTCCACCGTCATACTCCAAACCAGTTGGCGATGCATGGGAAGGCTTGTATGTTGGGTTGGAATCCAAATCAAATGCAGATGATTTTAGTCAAGTTAATTATGAGTCTGATGAAATGACTTCATCTATTTTTGATGATTCCATAGAACAGAAAACTCAGAAAACATTTCAATTACATAACAAATACATCATTAATACAATTAAGTCGGGAATGCTTGTTATTGATCAAAATAGAGCTCATGAGCGTATTTTGTATGAAGAATTTCTTCATAAAACAACGGTTAATGAAGCCGTCAGTCAACAATTGTTATTTCCCTTACATCTAAAGTTTTCAAAATCTGACAACACTATATTAAAGGGCCTTCAGCAGGCTTTAGAAACGACTGGTTTTATTTTCTCTTCTTTTACAGATGAAAATATTGAACTCACAGGAGTTCCCGTAGGCGTCAAAGAGTCCGAAGTCCATATCGTTTTTGAGCAACTTATTCACGACATTGAACATGAAGTTCCAGATGTAAACTTTAGTGTGAGTGATTTATTATCCAAGTCACTCGCCAAAAGTTTGGCGATTAAAAACGGAAAAAAATTAGAACGCGAAGAACAAGAATACATTATAAATACCTTGTTTTCTTGTAAAGAACCTTCAATTTCACCCGCTAATAAAACAGTTTTTACGACTTTAAAGGTCGAAGAGCTTGATAAAAAATTCAATTAATATGCGTCAAATAACGCCCACTGTAAAGCATCTTCTTATTATCAATATCATTGTGTTTATAGGCACTTTTTTATTGGGTAATAAAGATTTGTTTTATGGATTATTAGCGCTCTATTATCCGTTAAGTTCTAATTTTATGCCATGGCAAGTGTTTACTCATATGTTTATGCATGGCGGTTTTCAGCACTTGTTGTTTAATATGTTTGCATTGTGGATGTTTGGAACCGCAGTAGAACGCGTATTTGGTCAACGAAAATTTTTAATCTTTTATGTTTCTTCAGGTTTGGGGGCAGTAGCTCTTACTTTTTTGGTGTATTATATTCAAGTCTATCCAATGATAAGTGAATTAAAAGCATTAGGATTTTCTTTTGATTTTATCAGAGAAGTTTCCAGTTTAAATATTATAAGTGATCAAATGTTTAAAGGCGAAATTTTAGTCTCTAAATTAGAACCTTTGATGACTAGTTATAACTATAATTTTAATCAACTTAATGGCGAATCGTTTCGAATGTTATTTGATTTGAACGTTAAAAGTAATGGTTCCATGGTAGGAGCTTCAGGTGCTATTATGGGTATTTTGGTGGCGTTTGGTATGTTAAACCCAAATGCAGAGTTGATGATGCTTTTTTTACCAATTCCAATCAAAGCAAAATATTTTATCCCTGGAATTATTGCTTTGGACCTGTTTTCTGCTTTTACAGGCGTATCAATATTTAGCCCAAGTAACACGGCCTATATTGCCCATATCGGAGGGGCAGTCACAGGGTTTTTATTAATGTACTTCTGGAAAAAAAATCAATTTGATAAATACCGCTGGAATTAATGACAAGTTTAAATCAAGATATTAGAGAAAAACTATCAAGACTCAATGTGTTTGAAAAAATCATTGTTGCAAATACTATTGTATATCTTTTTTGTTTTATCGCTTTAAGGATTCAGGGAAGTGGTGCAAATTTAGAATGGCTCTCACTTTCTAAATCAGCTTCCGAAGTCCTTTCAAAACCGTGGACACTGTTAACCTATGGCTTTATACATAATAGTTTTATCCATTTATTTTTTAATATGGTTATCTTGTATTTCTTTGGTCGTTCGTTTTCAAATTTATTTAAACAGGATATTTCCCTTAAAGTATATATATTGGGCATCCTATCTGGTGGTTTTGCTTTTGTATTGGTGTATAATTTATTTCCGTCAGGAATTTTAAACACAGTAGGGGCTTTAGTAGGTGCTTCTGCAGGGGTAAGGGCAATGATCATTTTTCTATGTGCCTATTTACCTAACAAAGAAGTACGATTTTTCACCTTTCAGTTTCCATTAAAATACATTGGGATTGCAATTGTTTTGTTTGACATTCCTGGTTTATTCTCCCAAAACTCAGGAGGGTCGATAGCACATTTTGGAGGCTATCTATTAGGGTATTTTTATGCGACACAATTTAATAAAGGAAATGATATTGGAGAATTTCTTAACCGCATCCTCTCTTATTTTTCAAGATCTTCATCTCCTCTAAAAACGGTTCACAAGAAGAAAAAGAATTCTTTTGCTGGAAAGAAAAAAGAAGAGTTTGACACGTTTACCCATCAAAAACAAATTGACCTTATTTTAGATAAAATAGGTAAAAGTGGCTATGAAAGTTTAACACAAGCAGAAAAGGATTTTTTATTCAGAGCAGGTAAATAGCATAATTTGAAAAATTTAAACCTTCTTAACAAGTTTATATTTCTGATAAATTCAGTATTAGCCCTCTTATTGCTCTTATCTTTTGGGTTGTCTTATGTACCTCCAAAATCGTATGCACTGATATCCACCCTTAGTTTGTCCGTCCCTTTATTGATTATTTTGAATCTTATTTTTACGGTCTATTGGCTTATCAAACTAAAAAAACAAGTCATGCTTTCTTTGTTAGTACTCGTTGTAGGGTATAACCAAGTCTTGTCATTTTATAAATTTTCATCAGAATCTGTTTCGAAGTCAGAAAATAGTTTCTCAATAATGAGTTATAATGTGCGATTGTTTAATCTATATAATTGGATTGATGATGAATCCATTCCGGCTAAAATTCAGGAATTTATAGAGGTGGAGTCTCCTAACATCCTCTGTTTTCAAGAATACGATTCAGGTTCGAATTTGGATTTTAAATCATACGCTTATAAATATCAAACGAATGCCTCCAATACTAATAAATCAGAACTCGCTATTTTGTCCACTTATAAAATTTTGAATTCTGGGTTTATTGATTTTCCAAATTCTGCAAACAGTGCGATATTCGCTGATGTCCTCATTAAATCAGATACGATGCGCATATACAATGTACACCTTCAATCGACTGGTATTGATGCTAATATGGATGTTGAGTCCCTAGACTCTGAGCAGTCAAATAAGCTCCTTAATCGTTTAGGAACTACTTTTAAAGCACAACAGTATCAAGCTGAGCTGGTTGCTAAACACGTGTCAAAATCGCCTCACAAAGTGCTGATATGTGGCGATTTTAACAATACCATTTACTCATATGTGTATCGAATTTTGAAAGGAGATTTAATGGATGCTTTTGAAACTTCTGGTACTGGCTTTGGTAGTACCTTTGATTTTAAATATTTCCCTGTTCGGATTGATTTTATTTTAGCAGACCAAAGTTTCTTATCTAGAAATTTTAAAAACTACACAATTCCTTATTCCGATCATTTTCCGATTCTTTCAGAATTTTCGCTACATAAGTAAACAATCACATCCGTCTGCGATGATATGAATGCAAAGTCCTATGCCTATTAAACGGGTTTTGGAAGGTACTAATAAACTAATATATACGCCGATTGCTAGATAGGAGTGAAGGGGGTGAAACCCAATACTACATCTTAGAGGATCAAATAGTGGTGTAGCGGTTAGGTGATCTAAATCAATAATAAACGCACTCAAAAAAATCAGATAGGATTTGAGCCATTGTTTTTTATAAAATATAAGCGACAGCAGTAAAGGAACTAAAAAATGAATGCCATAATGAATGAACTCGCGCGCCATATTCTAAAACGTGAGTGGGTGATTTTTTAAATAATTTAGGGTGTTTGGTCCTTCGTTAAATAATAAATCTAAGATGCTCAGATTTGTTATAGACCCATGTTTATCTTTAAATACTTGAATATAGGGCTTTGTTTCAATTTTAGGTTCTTTACGAGCATTGACCAAAAATCGATAGTCTGATTCTGAAGTGGTCTTTGAAAACTGTTCTGAATTAGAGATTACAGGCTCAAAACCAATACAGTTATTAATGACAGCAATGCATTCTAAATTAAAATCTAATAGAAACTCTTTTGGATTTTCAAACAGTACTTTCAATTCATCCTCATAAAACTCAAAAAATGGAGAGGTTTTATAGGCGCTTTCAATAGATTTCCAGTGTGTAGATTGCCATTTAGAACTGTTTTCAATTTCTATTTCTTTCGTATCCTGTCTGTTTTTTTGTGTATAATGAACAGGTATATTAAGACTCAATTTTCCATTAGCTCCATAAATATAACATCGGTTTCTATAGGTCTGTTTTTGGTAGGAATCACATATTTCAAATACAAATGCGTCTGATTGCGCCATTACTATATAAGAAGCAATGTTCGGTAAATATGTCGGATAAAGGAGTGTCATACAACTGTATTAGACCGTTGTTTTTTTTCTTTTTCGCCATTTACTGTATCCAATCCAGCAAGCTAATAAGACCAAAAACGGAATAAAGTAAGAGGTGCGTTCTCCGTCGGCATGCACAGTTGTAAACATGCGTTCCCATCTTATTTTATTAAATCCTTTTCCGTTTGTATCCCAACTCATCCATATAAAAACAGGTTTTCCTACAACGTGATTAAATGGTACAAACCCCCAAGCTCGGGCGTCTATAGAATTATGACGGTTGTCACCCATCATCCAATAGTAGTTTTGTTTAAATGTGTAGGAATTTGAGAGTTGCCCATTTATAAAAATCTGGTTCCCTTTTGTAGAAACAGTATTTCCTTCGTATTCAGAGAGAAGTCTTTTGTATAACGGCAAGTTTTTTAAAGTAAGTTCCATTGTTTTTCCTTCTTCAGGAATGTAAAGAGGACCAAAATAATCTCGGTTCCATTCATAACTTGGGTCTTGAGGGAATAAGCTCGTATCTGCTTTGCCTTTGGGTTCTGTATATCGTGAAATCGAAGCGACGCTTGGATGGTTTTTAAATACGCTTACCGCTTCATTTGAGGCTGCTGGAATAATAATTTTATTTCCCATCATATAGATGCCATCAGTAATATCATAGCGCGTTTTTAACTGCTCTAAGATGCTGTTTTCAAATGTTTTTCCAGGTTTTAAGCGCACTTCATAACTAAACTGTAATTTTGCACGGTCTGGAAGTTCATTTTGAACACCATTTATATAGACATAGCCATTTCTGATTTCTAGAGTGTCGCCTGCAATTGCTACACAACGTTTGACCAAATTGGTCTTCTTATCAATGGGTTTGTAGTAATTTCTATCCGGTTTAAAATCATTCATATCAAGCAGCGTATCTGCGGGTTGATTAAAAACAACGATTTCATTACGCTCAATCTTTTCCCAACCTGGAATTCGTAAGTAGGGGAGTTGAAATTTACTTTTTAATGAAGTGTTTTGTTTTTCAACTTCATCACTAAATAAATAAGATTTTTTATTCAATATAGGAATCGTATCATGCACCATAGGGAGTCCAATAGTCGTCATCGGAACTCGAGGTCCGTAATGCATTTTACTTACAATTAAAAAATCTCCAACTAATAATGATTTTTCTAAGGATGATGAAGGGATCACATAGGGCTGAAGAAAATACGTATGAACAATGGTTGCAGCAACCACTGCAAATAGAATGGAGCTAACCCATTCTCCCAAGCCAGATTTGGGTTTTAAACTTCGATCTTTAATGTGTTTTACATCTGTAAAGTAGTTTAAGTAATAATTGTAAAACCCTAATGTGAGGATTGATAAAACAGTATCTGTTGTGGTGTTTTTTCCAAAACTTCGGGCGGTATCCACCCATATAATTATCAACATAATTAAACTAATCACAGGTAAAAACAATAACGCTACCCACCAAGTTGGTCGGTTGAGTATTTTCATGAAAGTGATGCCATTATAAATTGGTATGAATGCTTCCCATGCCTTTCGATCTGCTTTAATGTATAGTTTCCAAGTACCCAATCCATGAATCAACTGAATTGCTAAGAAAAAAATAAACCATTGAGATAAAGTCATAATATATGTAAGTTATTTATTATTCAAATTTATAGGTTAATGCGAGTTTTTTTCAAGAGTTTAACCAATGTTTAACACGTCATTCATCGTGAAAACTCCTGTTTTTCCAACGATCCATTCTGCAGCAACAACGGCTCCCAATCCAAAACCTTCTCTATTGTGAGCTGTATGGATTAATGAAATACGGTCCACTTCAGAACTATAATTTACCGTATGAGTTCCTGGAACAGTGTCGATACGTTTGGCGGTAATTGGCAATTTATCAGTATCCTTTAAAGGAGTAAGTCCCCAAGAATCATGCATACTATGCTCAAGTATTCCTTCGGCGAGTGTGATGGCAGTACCAGAAGGTGCATCTTCTTTTTGAGTGTGATGAATTTCCTCAAGATCAATTTGGTAGTTTGTTAGGTTTTTCATCATCTTAGCTAAATGCTTATTAAGCTCAAAAAAAATATTCACCCCTAAACTAAAATTTGAAGCATATATAAATGCCCCGTTATGGTCAGCACACACTTTTTTTATATGCTCCATTTCAGATAACCAACCTGTTGTCCCTGAAATCACAGGAACTCTATTTTCAAGAGCTAAACGAATGTTTTCGACCGCAGAATCTGGGGTGCTAAAATTAATTGCGACATCCACAGTAGTAATATCATAAGGCGCACTGTCTTTATCAATTTTTAAGATTACTTCGTGTCCGCGACTTACAGCAATTTTTTCAATTACTTTTCCCATTTTTCCGTATCCTAAAAGTGCTATTTTCATTCTAAAAATTAAAGTTGATAGACAATCCAAGTTGAGCGGATATATCTGGTGTATCGAAGTCAATAAACGGATTGACTGCTAAGTTTTTATCTACATTATATTGCAATAAATGCGAATCCACATTTGCATCGATAATATTTAACGCATAAAGTCCTATAGTGATTAATAAAGATAATTCTTTATTTCGTCTCAATGTTTGTTGGGCTCGAATGAGGGCATCATTAGAAAGAAGTGGAATAGTACCTTCACCATAGAATTCATCATCGGTAAACCCTGATAAACGCCTCTTGTAGGCATTTCTGTAGCGATTATAGTTTTTATCATTCTCTAAATAAAAATAGATGCTTGTTCCTAGAGCAGCATACACAATAGGTATTTTCCAGTATTTTTTATTAACTGCCTGTCCGAGACCTGGAAGTATTGCAGAGTAAAAAGCGGCTTTTGATGGCGCCAAAGGATCCATCTCCAAAGAAGTAAACGCTTTGGTTTCTTCCGCTTCTGAAGTATTTTCGGTCTCTTGAGCAAAATTTATGAATGAACATGCACAAAAAAATATAAAGAACCAATGCCTATTTATCACTTTTCAATAATTTTAAGATGCGATCATAGTCTTCCTTTGAATGGAATGGGATGAGTATTTTTCCAGAACCTTTTTTCTCCATTTTAACATCAATTTTGTGACCAAAATAAGCGGCTATTTTTTTTGCCCCATTTTTAATATAATCAGGCAATTCATTCGATTTGCTTGTTTTTACAGTTTTGGGAGTATTGTAATTTTTAACCAATGTTTCGGTGGCTCTAACCGATAATTTTTTGGAAATAATTTCTTTATAAATAGCGATTTGATCTGCATGAGAACTAATGTTTACAATCGCCCTTCCGTGTCCCATGCTAATAAATCCATCGCGCATTCCTGTTTGAACTAAAGGATCAAGTTTTAATAATCGTAAATAATTAGCAATAGTAGATCGTTTTTTTCCAACACGTTGGCTCATTTGTTCTTGAGTTAATTGGATGTCATCAATCAATCGTTGGTAACTTAAAGCAATTTCTATAGGGTCTAAATCTTGACGTTGAATATTTTCAACCAAGGCCATCTCCAAAGCTTCTTGATCATTTGCAACTCTTATGTATGCCGGAATTGTCTTTAAATTTAATAATTTGGAGGCTCTAAAACGACGTTCACCAGATACCAATTGAAATGTGTCATTTTTTGTTTTGCGTACAGTTATGGGTTGAATCACGCCTAACTCTTGAATAGAAGCTGCTAATTCACGAATGGCTTCTTCTTTAAATTGAGTTCTGGGCTGGAACGGATTTACTTCTATGAGCGCTAATTCTAATTCGATAATAGTCCCTAACTGATGGCTACTGCTTGTACTTTCAGCAGTCTGTGTGTCCTTTTTAGGGTCTTGTAATAGAGCAGAAAGTCCGCGTCCTAAGGCTTGTTTTTTAATAGCTTTGGCCATTATATTTACTGTTTACTGATGATTTCTTTAGCCAAACTTAAGTAATTTGTAGCACCTTTACTATTTACGTCATAATAAATTATGCTCTCACCATGGCTTGGGGCCTCACTAAGTCGTACGTTACGTTGAATAATGGTTTTAAAAACCATGTTTGAAAAGTGGTTTTGAACTTCTTCTACAACTTGATTAGAAAGTCGCAATCGAGAATCATACATTGTGAGCAATAATCCTTCAATATCTAAATGTTCATTATGAATTTTTTGCACACTTTTGATGGTGTTTAATAATTTCCCTAATCCCTCTAAAGCAAAATATTCACATTGAATCGGGATGATTACAGAATCTGCAGCAGTTAATGCATTAAGCGTCAGTAATCCTAATGATGGTGCACAATCAATCAGGATATAATCATATTTAGATTTTACGGATTCTATGGCTTGCTTGAGCATATACTCTCGTTGTTCCATATTAACCAGTTCAATCTCGATGGCAACCAAATCAATATGTGCAGGAATAATATCCACGTTGGTAGCAGTCGTCTTTTGAATGGCTTCTTCTGCTGAACAATTGTGTTCTAATAGTTGATAAGTTCCCATAGAAACCGTTTCTACATCAATTCCAAGACCCGAAGAAGCATTTGCTTGCGGATCTGCATCAATCAATAAAACTTTTTGGTCCAAAACTCCTAAACTGGCAGCTAGATTAACCGTTGTGGTGGTTTTTCCAACGCCTCCTTTTTGATTTGCTATAGCAATGAGCTTTCCCATTAATGAGTTCTTTTATTTACGTAAAAATACAATTATTTACTAGTAATAAAAATCATATTGTTCATGAATTTTATCAAGTTTTCAACTTAATTTAAAGCGTCTTAATTTAATTTGGATCACTTTGTTTTTGTAAAAATAGATGTACAGATAATTTTTCTGAAATAGACTTACTTTATTTGTGATGTGATACATCCATCTATTTGAGTGTATATCATTGTAAACCAGTCCTAACTGGACAATGATTTCCTTTTTTGTGCAACCGATTAGTTTTTCGTAATTCTCATCTTTCAACGAAAATATTTTAAGATTATCTAAATCTCTTTCTTTTGCAGTTGACATAATTGAAATTTCTTCTTTAGTATCTTTAAGAATTTGAGAAATTTTTTTGCCTAAATGTTTTTGTTTGTTTGAAGTTTGATTGTTCATAATTTCTCGGGATAGATTGAGGTAGTTAGTAGAGCCTTCGCTGTTTATTTTATAATCAAAAATGCTCGTTCCAAAACTTGAAGCTTCGCTTAAACTTACGTTTCTTTTGATTATTGTTTTAAAGATTAAATCCTTAAAAGTTATTTTAAATTCATTTATTATGTGTTTGTTATGACCTACTTGATTATCATACATTGTCATTAAAATGCCTTCAACGGTTAAGTTTGGATTATAGGATTTTTTGATACTTTTAATAGTAGAGAGTAGTTTTCTTAGTCCATCTAATGCATAAAACTCACACTGAACGGGTATAAGGATAGAGTCTGCAGCGACAAAAGAATTTAAAGTCAGATAACCTAATGATGGAGAACAATCAATAATTATAAAATCAAATTGGTTTCTTAGAGTCTCAATCGCTTTTTTTAAGTATTTTAAATAAGGGTTTTTATTATTGATTTCAATTTCTGCGAGCTTTATAGATCCAGGGATGATTTTTAAGTTTGGGCTGTGTGTGTCTAAAATGCACCGCTCTGTATTTGTATCTCCTTGAAATAGATTTACAATAGAAACCGCTAAATTTTTTGATAGAATTCCTAAACCTGAAGTTGCATTCGCTTGTGGATCGGCATCGATAAGCAAAACCTTTTGCTCCAAAATGCCAAGTGCACTGGAAAGATTAATTGCAGTTGTTGTTTTACCAACCCCTCCTTTTTGATTCGCAATTGCGATGATTTTTGAAAGCGACATATGAGATTTGAGGTATCATTTGTAACTTACTTTATCAGTTGATGTGGTTAAAAATCGTCTAAATATAATTAATTTATTAAGATTTCCAACACAGTTATTGCAGTTTCGCTGATTTTTGTGCCAGGTCCGAATACAGCAACGGTCCCAGCATCAAACAAATATTGATAATCTTGTTTAGGAATCACACCACCTACAATTACCATAATGTCTTCTCGCCCGTATGTTTTTAGAGCTTCAATAACTTTAGGTACGAGTGTTTTATGCCCTCCTGCTAAAGAAGATACTCCTAAAATATGCACATCGTTTTCTACTGCTTGTTTAGCGGCTTCTTCAGCAGTTTGAAAAAGTGGACCTATATCAACATCAAACCCTAAATCTGCATAGCCAGTAGCCACTACTTTTGCTCCGCGATCGTGACCATCTTGTCCCATTTTTGAGATCATTATTCTTGGACGACGTCCTTCTGATTTTGCAAATTGATTGGCCAATTGCTTGGCTTTTTCAAATGACAAATCATTTTTTATTTCTTTACTGTACACACCTGAAAATGTTTTTATTTCTGCTTTATACCTTCCAAATTCTTGTTCTAATGCGTGGCTTATTTCTCCAAGCGTAGCACGAACTCTGGCCGCTTCTACCGCTAAAGCTAATAAATTTTCACTTCCACTGGCCGCAGCTTTTGTTATTTTTTTTAAAATAACGGTTACTTTTTCAGAATCCCGTTGGGATTTGGTGTGGTTTAAACGCTCCAATTGTTGCGCTCTAACAAGTTCGTTATCAACTTCTAAAATATGTAACGCATCATCACTTTTGAGCTTATATTTATTGACCCCTACTATGGTGTCTTGACCCGAATCAATTCGAGCTTGTTTGCGAGCCGCAGCTTCTTCAATTCTTAGTTTTGGAACGCCAGATTTAATAGCTTTGGTCATGCCGCCTAAAGCTTCCACCTCTTGAATATGACTCCACGCTTTTTCAGCGATTTCATGGGTTAGTTTTTCAATATAATAGCTTCCTGCCCAAGGATCTACTGTTTTAGTAATATTGGTTTCTTTTTGAAGGTAAAGTTGAGTGTTTCTAGCAATTCGAGCTGAAAAATCGGTAGGAAGTGCAATCGCTTCATCCAAGGCATTTGTATGTAAACTTTGGGTGCCTCCAAAAACTGCTGCTGAGGCTTCAATACAGGTCCGTGTAATATTGTTGAACGGGTCTTGTTCTGTTAAACTCCATCCGCTAGTTTGACAATGGGTTCTTAATGCCAAAGATTTTGGGTTTTTAGGGTTGAATTTTTGAACAATTTTCGCCCACAACATTCGTGCAGCTCGAAGTTTGGCAACTTCCATAAAATGATTCATTCCAATGCCCCAGAAAAAAGACAATCGAGGAGCAAATGTGTCTATTTCTAAGCCTGCATCCAGTCCTTTTCGAATGTATTCCAGTCCATTAGCTAAAGAATAGGCAAGTTCTATATCGGCACTTGCTCCAGCTTCTTGCATATGGTAGCCAGAAATACTAATACTGTTAAATTTTGGCATGTATTTACTGGTGTATTCAAAGATATCAGAAACAATTTTCATGGAAGCTTCAGGAGGATAGATATAGGTGTTTCGCACCATAAATTCTTTTAAAATATCGTTTTGAATTGTCCCAATTAATTGCTCCATTTTAACACCCTGTTCTTCGGCTGCTACTATATAAAATGCCATTATAGGTAACACGGCTCCATTCATTGTCATGGATACACTCATTTGATCCAAAGGAATTGTATCAAACAACAATTTCATATCTTCAACAGAATCAATGGCAACACCTGCTTTGCCAACATCTCCTATAACGCGTTCGTGATCACTGTCATACCCTCGGTGTGTAGGTAAATCAAATGCGACTGATAAACCTTTTTGTCCCGCCTTTAAATTTCTCTTGTAAAAGGCATTACTGTCTTCAGCAGTCGAAAACCCTGCATATTGCCTTATAGTCCATGGACGTTGTACATACATTGTGCTGTATGGACCTCTTAAAAAGGGAGCCGTACCTGCAGAAAAATTTAGATGTTCTAAACCACTTGTATCGTTTTCAGAATAACTTGATTTTATGGCAATGGTTTCCGCAGTATCCAATGATTTTTTGGCTGTAGATTTGGATTGAATTCCTTCTAAAACAATATGTTGAACTTTTTTTCTACTCATCTTTCAACCGTTTTTGTTCAATTTCTTCAGAAATTCTACGAGGGATGATGGGTTCTAATAATGTTTTTCGAACCTGCTGTTTTACAAACGGATAGAGTTCTAAATCGGATTTCATTTTATCCATTGCGTTTTGTTGAAAATGAGTCCCCAAAAGACCTTCAGTTCCTTCGTCATACAAACGCTGTTCTTTTTGTGCATGCTCCTTCAGTTTGCGTTGAACGATACCTTCTTTAAGAAGTTTTAAAAACCCGTGTTGTGTTTCAATTTCTTTAAATAAATCTAATGATTTTTGTGCCAATTGTTGAGTCAGTGTTTCAATATAATAGCTGCCTTCAGTGGGATTGGAAACAGCATCAAAATAACTTTCATTTTTGAGTATCAACAATTGGTTTCTTGACAAGCGATCTCCAAACTCATTATCCTTGTGATATAAATGATCGTAAGGCATATTAATAATAGTATCGCTACTTCCTAAGATGGCACTCATACATTCAGTAGTGGTTCGCAACAGGTTTATGTTGTAGTCATAAATTGTTTTATTGCGGCGACTGGGTTGAGTGAGAATATGGCAGTCAATTGTAAGCCCATAATCCTTAGTGAGACTTTGCCATAAGATACGCAATGCCTGAAGTTTTGCAATTTCAAAAAAGTAATTACTGCCTACAGAAACTTTAAAAACCACAGATTTTAGGGTGTCACCATCAAATAAATTTAGATATTCATTGGCGTGGGCTAGGGTATAGGCCAGTTGTTGAACCATACTGCCACCTGTATTTTGAAAAAGTCCTAAATCAATAGAAATAACCCCTTTTAAGGTATCTCCTAAACTGATTGTTTGTTTTAATGTGTGTAAATCTGATTTTATATCGGTATGCCAATTTCCAGATCGAGCTAAGTGTCCGATAGGATCTTGTAAGACATAAAATAAAGTTTTGTTTTTTAAAGAAAAACTCTGGAGTTTTTTGATTAGTTTTTCTGAAAGAAATAAAGGTTCAAAATAAATAAGCACTTTAGAAGTGTCAATATTTTTAAGAATATTTTCAACTGAAATAAGTTCTTTTGGCAGTATAAAGTGTAAACTTTCAACACCATTTTGAATCAATTCAAGTGCGTGAATGTTACTTTTTTCTATGGAATTTACATAAATTGAATGTCCAATTTTCCAGTCAGAAGCGTTGTGTTGAATGCTTGGAGCTTTGGAATATGTTTCAGAATGATAGAAAGGTTTTACATCAATACCTTCAATAGAATTCCAAACGAGTTGGTCGTTAAAATCTTTTCCGTTAAGTTCAAATTGAATCTTTTGTTTCCATGCTTTTGCAGAAACGGATTCAAAATTTTGAAAAAGATTCGAGTTACTCATTTTTTTTAAGCTTAATACTATCGCCGTCCTCTATAATATAAACGACTTCATTCTCTTTTTTCATTTTATGATGCTCACGCGCATATTTTTCAATTCCTTCAATGGAGTTTAGGGAATTAATTTCTTTTTTATCTTTCTCAATTTCACCATTGTAAAACTCAATTTTGGAATTCAAAACCTCAATCTCATCATTTAAATCGGAGTGAATTAGCCACGAATTGGCATCAAATATCACCATCCATACAATATAAACAATTAATATAAGAAAATAAATATTCTTGAATGGTTTCAATAGTTTGATAAAACGGTTAGATTTTTTTAGCATTAGAGTTGTTCGTTTATAATTGATTTCATAACATCGACAGCGACCGTATTGTAATGGTTATTTGGAATGATAATATCTGCAAACGCTTTCATCGGTTCAATAAATTGTTGATGCATTGGCTTCAAAGTTGTTTGGTAACGCTCCAAAACTTCGTCTAAATCTCTACCACGCTCGGCAATATCTCTTTTTAAACGACGCATTAAACGTTCGTCACTATCCGCATGAACAAATATTTTTATATCAAATAGTGATCGTAATTCGGTATCAGATAAGATTAAAATTCCCTCTACAATCACTACCTTTTTTGGTTCTGTAATTGTAGTTTCACCAGTACGGTTATGAGTTTTAAACGAATAAACAGGTTGGTTGACATGTTCACCATTTTTCAAGGCTTGTAAGTGAGATTGAAGGAGTTCAAAATCGATTGATTTTGGATGGTCAAAATTAATTTTACAACGTTCTTCAAAAGTTAAGTGAGATGTGTCCTTGTAATAGGAGTCTTGAGAAATGACTTGAACTTCTCCTTCTGGAAATTCAGATAAAATTTGATTTACAACGGTCGTTTTTCCACTTCCTGTTCCTCCACCAATGCCAATAATCAACATAACATATGTTTTTTGAATTTTAACAAAGTTAATATTATTTTACTGGTTTTTGATTATTGACGACTAATATTAATTAATCCACATTGTAGTAAAAAACTGTTAATAACTTCCCGTTATAATTTTAGGTAAAACGCCTACTTTTGTAACCTAAATTTTAAACTATGTCTGATACTATAGAGTCTGTAAAATGTTTGATTATTGGTTCTGGCCCTGCGGGCTACACCGCAGCAATTTACGCTGCACGTGCTAATATGTTTCCGGTATTATACCAGGGTACTCAACCTGGTGGTCAATTAACCACTACCAATGATGTTGAGAATTTTCCAGGATATCCTGATGGCATCACAGGCCCTGCTATGATGCTAGAATTACAAGCACAAGCAGAACGTTTTGGTACAGATGTTAGAGATGGATGGGTAACTAAAGTTGATTTTTCAGGTCCAATTCATAAAGTTTGGATTAATGGTTCTAAAGAAATTCATTGCGAAACCGTTGTCATTTCTACAGGTGCATCGGCTAAATATTTAGGGATAGAATCGGAACAAAAATATTTAAAACTTGGTGGCGGTGTTTCCGCTTGTGCAGTTTGTGATGGGTTCTTTTATAAAAATCAGGAAGTTGTTATTGTAGGTGCAGGAGATTCTGCCTGTGAAGAAGCACATTATCTATCAAAGCTTTGTACGAAAGTAACAATGTTGGTTCGTCGGGACGAATTTAGAGCTTCTAAAATTATGGCGAATCGTGTGAAAAACACCGAAAATATTGAAATATTATTTAATACAGAAACAGATGAAGTCTTGGGTGATGGACAAGTCGTTACTGGCGTAAGAGTAAAAAATAACCAAACAAATGCTGTTTCAGAAATTCCAGCAACTGGATTTTTTGTAGCGATTGGACATAAACCTAATACAGATATTTTTAAAGAGTTTCTAAACTTAGATGAAACTGGGTATATTATCAATACACCGGGTTCTTCGAAAACAAATGTTGAGGGTGTTTTTGTAAGTGGAGATGCTGCAGACCACGTGTACAGACAAGCAGTTACAGCAGCAGGAACTGGTTGTATGGCTGCCTTAGATGCGGAACGCTATTTGGCTTCTAAAGAAGGTTAATTAGCGTAGTTCGGCACTTAATTCAGATTCAAAACGTTTTTGGATTTTAGACATTATTTTGTCAATCTGACTCTCTGTAAGCGTTTTGTTTTTATCCTGAAGAGTAAAACTTACAGCATAACTTTTTTTGCCTTCAGCTAACTTGTCTCCCGTATATACATCAAAAAGATTCACATCTTTCAAGAAATTATTTTCAGTTTGTTTTGCTAGCTTATAAAGACTTTCAAAAGTAACATCTTCATTGATTAACAATGAAAAATCGCGTTTAACCTCTGGGTATTTAGAAATATCCTTGAATTTAATTGTTCGTTGATTGATGGCTTTTAATAAGTTATCCCAATTAAAATTAGCACAAAATACACTTTGAGAGATTCCAAAATGTTTCAATGTTGCGGTTTTTAAACTTCCGAACTCTACAAGAGAATGTTTTCCGACACTCAATTGTTGCCCCTCACTAAAAACATCATTGCTTAGAGGCGAACTTTTAAGTTTTTTAATTCCTAAACGTTCAAATACTGCTGTTACTAATCCTTTTAAATAGAAATAATCAACAGCTGTTTCTTCAGTATTCCAGCGTTTTTCGGTTTTATTTCCAGTTACAAAGATTGAAAGGTGGTTATATTCTTCTTTGTTAGTTTCAGAATTGTGATAGGTTTTACCAAATTCAAAAAGCTTTAAATCGTTTTGTTGTCTGTTGATGTTAAACGCAATAGACTCTAAACCAGAAAAAATTAAGGATTGACGCATCACCGATAAATCCTTACTTAATGGATTTAATATTTTAACACTAGATGCTTCTTCCAATTGTGCACTAAAATCTGTGTATTTATCAGAAGTCAATGAGTTGTTTAGAATTTCATAAAATCCTTGTCCAACGAGTTGATTTGCGATTACATTTTCAATTTTATAGTTTTCAAATTTAGAAGTATTTGAAACGGAAGCATTTAATTTATCGGTAATTTCTATGTTGTTATACCCATACACTCTAAGAATTTCCTCAATGACATCAACCTCGCGTTGGACATCATTTCTATAGGCGGGAATGGTTAGCCCTAAACCACTTTCAGTAACATTATTCACTTTTATTTCTAAAGCACTTAAAATACTTTTAATGGTTTCTTTAGGAAGTTCTTCTCCAATGAGCTTGTTTGCTTTTTCAAAAGTTAAAAATACTTGAGCGTCTTCTATTTTGTTCGGATACTCATCGATTAGATCACTTGTTATTTTTCCACCAGCAATTTCGATAATTAATAACGCAGCTCTTTTGAGAGCATATTTAGTAATATTTGGATCAATACCACGTTCAAATCGGAAAGATGCATCTGTATTGAGTGCATGTCTTTTCGCTGATTTTCGAATGCTTACGGGGTTAAAATAAGCACTTTCTAAAAATATTGAATTTGTTTCATTAGATACCCCTGAGTTTTCGCCTCCAAAAACACCTGCAATACACAGCGGTTTTTCAGCATCACAAATCATAAGATCTTCTTCGTGAAGTGTGCGTTCCACTCCGTCAAGAGTTACAAATTTCGTACCTTTTTTGACTGTTTTTACAATGATTTTTTTACCAGATATTCGATCTGCATCAAACGCATGCAAGGGCTGTCCTAAATCATGTAATACATAATTTGTCGCATCAACTATATTATTGATAGGACTTAATCCGATTGCTTTCAATCGGTTTTGTAACCATTGAGGAGAGTCTTTAACAACAATGTCAGAAATTGTCAAGCCACAATAACGTGGTGCCTTTAATTTATCCTCAATATTAATATCGATTTTAAGACTTCTATCATCTACATGATATGCCGTGACGGACGGACTTATTAATTTAGTGTTGATGCCATGTTGTGACAAGCCAGCCATCAAATCTCTAGCAGTTCCATAATGGCTCATGGCGTCTGCACGGTTTGGTGTTAATCCGATGTCAAATACAAAATCATCTTCAATTTCATAGTGATTTGCTAAAGGGCTTCCAATTTCGAGGGAATCCTCCAGAACCATAATTCCCTTGTGAGATGTTCCCAAACCTAATTCATCTTCCGCACATAACATGCCGTGACTTTCTTCGCCACGGATTTTACCTTTTTTGATGGTCCAAGCTTCTCCTTCAGCAGAATATAAAGTAGTTCCTATGGTTGCAACGGCAACTTTTTGACCTGTTGCCACATTGGGAGCGCCGCATACAATCGAAAGAGGTGCTTCAGATCCAATATCAACGGTTGTGATTCGCAGTCGATCGGCATTGGGATGTTTTTCACAGCTGAGTACATGTCCAACAATGATCCCTTTTAATCCGCCTTTAACGGATTGAAAGGATTCTAAACCTTCAACTTCTAAACCTAAATCCGTAAGGAGTTCAGATGTTTTTTCTGCAGTCCAATCTGTTTTTATAAATTGTTTTAACCAGTTATACGATATCTTCATTATACGGAATTATAGCTTTTCAGCAAATATAAAATAAAGGGATTAGCTTTCAAATAAAAAGCCCAACCAAAACGGTGGGCTTTTGTAATCTTTTTTTAGATTCAGGTGACTATTGACCAGAAAGTGCTTTAACTTCATTTTCAATCATTTCATAGAATTGATCAATTTTTGGAAGTACAACTACACGTGTGCGTCTGTTTTTAGATCTATTCATTGCAGTGTCGTTATCAGTTAACGGAGCATAACTACTGCGTCCTGCTGCTATTAATTGCGCCGGGTTAACACCCATGCCTTGTAAGATTCTAATCACTGATGTAGACCGTTTTACACTCAAATCCCAGTTGTCAACTAAAACTCCGTTTGAGTACGAACGGCTGTCGGTATGTCCTTCAATCATTGCCTCAAAATTAGGCTTGTCGTTAATAACTTTCGCTACTTTTTCTAAAACAACTTTTGCTTTTTCGGTCACTACAAAACTCCCACTTTTAAATAATAACTTATCAGCAATGGAAATATAAACAACTCCTTTTTCTACATTTACTTCGATGTCTGGATCGTCAATACCAACCGATTTTTTCAAACTTGAAACAATCGCCAAAGTAACACTGTCCTTTTTAGACATAGCATCTTGTAAACGATTGATTTTTAAATCTCTTTCTTGAAGACTTTCTAAGGTTTTTTCTAAATTATCAGCTCCTTTAGAAGTCAATAGAGTCATCTGTTCTGTACTGCTAATGAGCGCATCGTTCGTTTTTCTCAAATCGTATAATTGATCTCTAAGTGCCGTTAGGTTTGCATCCGCAACAGCTTTGTCTGATAAACAACCGTTTAGTTTTACAGTAGCTGTGTTTAACAAATCTTCAGTGTTTTTTAATTTTTCTTGTGCAGCAACCAATTCTTTTTTAGCACCACATGAAGTAAGCACGATTAATGCAGTAACTCCCAATACAAATATTTTCTTCATCTTATTATTTTTTAATATAACGTAAAATTATAAAATTATTACACTTAATACTATGATTAACATAACTTTTTATAATTTATTAAAATACTTTTTATTTTGCACAAAATAAGACCAAGCGATTGATGGAAGTTGGTGGTGAGACTTTCTGGTGCGATGTTGACGTCTAAATTGCAGTAAATAGGGGAGTGTTTTGTAGAAACTTCCGTGGGCTTTAATAACAGCGATCATGTGCTTTGGTTTAGCTATCAATAAAAATCGAATGCCTGCAATTCCATCTAAAATTAATCTTAGAAGCACGACAATCAACAGTGGTTTGTTTGTGTTTTTAACCAAGGTAAATAAGCTATTTCTGAAATTTAAAAAAGTCTTCTTAGGATTAGATGACTTTAAACTTGCCCCACCAACATGGAAAACTGTCGATTTCCCTACATAAGACACGGTCATCCCTTTATTTTGTGCACGCCAACACAAATCAATTTCCTCCATGTGAGCAAAAAACTTAGAATCAAACCCTCCCAAATCTTTAAAGGCATTTGCTCTTATGAATAGACAAGCCCCTGAAGCCCAAAACACCTCTTTTTGGTCGTCGTATTGTCCTTCATCTTCTTCTAATGTATCAAAAATTCGTCCTCTACAAAACGGGTATCCTAACTGATCTATAAATCCACCACCAGCTCCAGCGTATTCAAACCTGTTTTTGTGATGATAGTCTAATATTTTAGGTTGGATGATGGCCGTATTTGCTTCGGTTTTAAATAGGTCTATAATTGGTTTTAACCAGTTTTTAGTCACTTCAATATCGGAATTTAATAAACAAAAAACATCGGCATTGATTTGATTTAAGCCTTGATTATAGCCTCCAGCATATCCAAAATTATGTGTAAGTTTTATACAGTTGATGTCAGGGAAATGGGTTTCTAAAAATGAAACCGAAGTATCAGTAGAAGCGTTGTCAATCACATAAATATTGTGTCCAGTAGAGTAATTAATCACCGAGGGTAGAAACGTTTCTAACAGTTGCTGTCCATTCCAATTCAATATGACAATTGCTAATTTCAAATTTATTTGTTGTTATAGTTTGGAAGCGTTTCTAAAAATTCAAAACTTTCTAAATGATGATTCATAGTGCAAAAATAATGATTTAATCCGTTGGTAACCATCAAATAGGAAGCTTTAAGAGTGAGGTTATACCGTGCAATTTGATCAAAAACAGATTGGGAGATTTGAACCTTCGGAGCTTTACATTCGACAACAACTGCTAAACTTCCATCGGGATTGAATACCACAATGTCATATCGTTTTTTAAGACCATTAATTAAGATAACTTTTTCAACATTGATTAGGGAAATAGGATAGTTTTTTTCTTGTATTAAATACTGGACACAATGTTGTCGTACCCATTCTTCGGGTTGAAGTACCACAAATTTTTTACGGATAACATCAAATATATGAGTATTATTTTCGCTATTTTTGAGCCTGAACGAATATGTAGGAAAATTTAAATTTTGCACACTACAAATTTGGTAATTTTTTTTGAATGAATACTACGAACCAACTAATAACTGACATTAAAGGAGGTAAAATTGCCCCCATTTATTTTTTAATGGGTGAGGAGGCTTATTATATCGATGTTATTTCAGATTATATTGAGTCCTATGTATTACAGGAAGAGGAAAAAGGATTCAATCAAATGGTACTTTATGGAAAAGAGGTGTCCATTCAAGATATTGTATCCAATTCAAAGCGGTATCCAATGATGGCTGAACGTCAAGTAATTATTGTCAAAGAAGCACAAAACCTTACTAAAACAATTGAACAACTTGTAGAGTATGCTAAAAACCCGCAACCAACAACGGTCTTAGTTTTTAATTATAAATATAAAACTTTAGATAAACGTAAAACGCTCTACAAAGCACTTTCTAAAACAGCTGTTGTTTTTGAAAGTAAAAAAATATACGAAGATAAAATTCCTAACTGGATTCAAAGTTTTTTAAAATCAAAACAAATTTCGATTACCCCAAAAGCAGCCCTTATGCTTACGGAGTTTTTAGGTACTGATTTGAGTAAAATTGCGAATGAACTCAATAAGTTAGAAATTGTGGTGGGTGCAAAAAAAGAGATTACTCCCGAACTCATTGAAGAAAATATAGGGATATCTAAAGATTTTAACAACTTTGAATTACAAAAGGCATTAGGAAACTTGGATCATAAAAAGGCGTATCAAATCGTATATTATTTTGCTCAAAACCCAAAACAACATCCGTTTGTGTTGACCATTTCAATCTTATATATGTATTTTTCAAAATTAATGACATTGCATACGGTTCGCGATCGAAATCCAAGCACCATCGCAAAAGCATTGGGAGTCAATCCTTATTTTGTAAATGATTACATCGCAGTCTCTCGAAATTTTCCTATGAAACGGATTAGTGGTGTGTTAGAAACTCTTAGAACATACGACACTAAAAGTAAAGGGGTTGGAGCCAATCTTTCTCCAAAAGACTTGTATAACGAGTTGGTTTATAATATTCTTAAATAAGCTTGTTGTTCTCTCATAGACAATTGTTTATTAGTTATCTCAATAGTTGAAGTCACAAGAGTTTCTAGTTCATCTCCTACGAGGTCAACAGGAACTTTATCAATTAATATGCGATTGTGAAACACCCACATAACGGTTTTTGAAAGACGCCCTTTGTGTTGTGTTTTGGATTGCCAGATGTCCAATAGTAATTGTTTCCAAACTCTGTTCGGAGTCTTAGTGAGTTCAAAAGGAATTTGATATAAAATACAAGGTGAGTCTTGAGTAATTGTAATTTCATTAACAAGCATCCGTTCAAGATAAACTTGATCTGAAGTAGTTGTAGGAGTATTCATATTGAGCAATTTGGGGTATGCAATTATAAATATAAGAAAAAGATATTAAAATGCTAGAATTTGGGTGATTTAATGATTTTTTTTGGCAAAAATAGCAGCTCCAATAATTCCAGCATTGTTTTTTAACTCGGCTGCTTTGATTGGTGTTTGAATATCAATATAAGATTCAAATTTATCCATTTTTTTGCTCACGCCACCCCCAATGATTATTAAGTCGGGATTGAAGGTGTTTTCTACGTGTTTTAAAAAGAAATTGACGCGTTTACCCCACGCTTTAAAACTCCAATCTTCACGTTTCCGTGCGGAATCCGCGGCAAATAATTCCATGATATCTCCCTTGCGACCATACATGCGACCCAATTCAAAATTAGATAACAATTGACCATTAAAAAACACCCCAGATCCAATACCAGTTCCTAAAGTAATTGTAATAACCAAGCCCATTTGATTTTTTCCAATTCCAAATTCCATGACCCCCATAGCGGCGGCATCAGCATCATTTACAATGTAAAAATCATTGCCAGTTTTGGATTTAAATAAGTCATCTACTTGGGTATATTGCCACGACTTATCGAGATTGCCATATTGCATCGCTTTGCCATTTTTAATAACTGTCGGAAAGGAAACTCCTACGGGTCCATCCCATTCAAAAGAATCTATAAGAGTTTTTAGTTCGTTGGCGACACTTGTTGGAGTAGCAGGTTTTGGAGTAGGTATCCGAAGCCGTTCACTCAAAAGTTCGCCTGTATTGGTATCTATTATAGCACCTTTCATTCCAGTGCCTCCAATGTCTATTCCTAAAATTTGCATAAGATTTATGTTTATAGTTCTTTTATGTCTTTCAGTTGAATGTTGAAGTCATATTGTAAATCCTCGTGTAATTTAATTATTTTTTTTTCAATGCTATCTACTTGTCGTAAATAAATATTAGTAAGTGTTACATTGTTGCTTATAGAGGGTTTAAAAGTTTTGAGTTTGTAACAATAATAGAGGAGGAGTTCAATTTCGGTTTCTTTTTTATTAGAATAACGGGCGTGTTTTTTAAGCATCCGTAAAATTTTTCGCACACTTTTTTTGATATAAAAATAGCTTTTGGTATTTATTTCCTCAAATAATAAATCTGCTGTCTCTTTTATGCCTTCAATATAATAGGATTCATTTTCAGATTCAAAAAGTAAATAGGTGAGAAGTTCTTTGTTTTCTAATTTGAAACGTGCCAAGCGTAAACAGAGCGATTTTAAATGCTCTGGATCTAAAGTTTCTAATTCTCTTCTAAGTTGTACTACAGTGGCTGCTTTCATAGTGATTGTAATGATACAAATTTTATAGAAACAACGCAAGAGAAGAAGAATGTTGAATTCACTATATAATTAACACAAAATAAATCGAATCAGTTTCAAATAATTGTATTTTTGCGTCCTTTATGGATTCAATCACTCAAATTGTATTAGGCGCCGCTTGTGGAGAAGCCGTTCTTGGTAAAAAAATTGGCAACCGAGCCATACTTTTTGGTGCAATTGGAGGTACAATTCCTGATATGGATGTATTTGTTGGAAAGCTACTTTTTAACAACCAAATTGATGCGATGGCATTTCATCGTGGGTTTATGCATTCATTTCTCTTTGCCATTTTAGCGGCTGTTGGATTTGGAATGCTTGTATTTTGGATTTATAACAGAGGAAAGCGTTATGGTATGACCACTAAAAAAGATTGGATTTGGCTCTTTTTTGCCTCTATTTTTACCCATCCTATTTTAGATTCCTTTACCGCCTATGGGACTCAATTATTTGCACCCTTTTCAGATTACAGAGTTGCGTTTAATAACATCGCTGTAGCCGATCCATTTTATACACTTCCTTTTTTAATTGCATTAATTATCATGATGTGGTTTAAGCGGACTTCAACAAAACGCCGTTTGTTGCTAAAAATAGGATTGGGGGTAAGTTCTTTATACATGTTATTTACCCTTGTTAATAAATACCATGTACATGGTGTGTATAAAAAATCATTGGAACTGCAACAGATTGATTATGTCCGTTTTCAAACTCAGCCGACCATATTGAATAATATTCTGTGGTATGGCATTGCCGAAACAACCGATGCCTATTATGTCGGATTTTATTCGATCTTAGATACTGAGGCCGCTGTCGGTAAATGGAACAAACTTCCTAAAAACCATGAATTAATTCAAGGGATGCCTAAAGATTTAAAAACTCTTGCTTGGTTTAGTAGTGGTTACTATAACCTGAATAAAACGAACACCCCAGACACCTTTTTATTTAAAGACTTACGTTATCCATTGATGGATGAAAACGATCCAAATTCTTCTATTTTTAAATTTACCATATCTAAAATAAACGATCGATGGGAAGCAGCTCCCTTTTATAGTTCTGATATAAATGAAGGGGATATAGATGCTTTTTGGACTCGTATAAAAGGAATTTAAGTTAAGATTCCTACAGACTTCATACAGGATTTCATTAGTCGGTAAGTTCGTTCTATATCATTATCCAGCCCTACAGAAAATCGAATTAAACCTTCGCTTAGTCCCATTTCTTTTTGTTCTTCTTCAGGAATTTCTGAAGAAGTGGAACTGCCAGGTGCACTAAACAGGGTTTTGTAAAATCCTAAGCTCACAGCTAAATAGCCTAAATTTTCTTTTTGCATTAATTCCATTAATGTATTTGCAGTTTCTAAACTTCCTGCATCAATTGTCAACATGCCTCCAAATCCGTATTCAGGATTCATCATCTGTTTATAAATTTCATGTGACGGATGCGATTCAAGTCCTGGATAAACTGTCGTGATGCCATCTCGTTCAAACTTTTCAGCCAAATACAATGCATTCAAACTGTGTTGTTTCATGCGAATGTGAAGGGTTCTAAGATTTTTTAATATTGAAGATGCTGGACGGCTGTCCATCGTAGATCCAAATAACATGGCTGCACCATCAATAACACTTCTTAAACTGTCAATCATTTCTTGTGTGCCACAAACGACACCTCCTACGGTATCAGATGTTCCGTTAATAAATTTTGTTAAACTGTGAATCACAATATTAGCTCCCAATTTATTGGGTGATATAGATAAGGGCGAAAACGTATTATCGACAACCAATTGTAAATTGTATTTTTTTGCAAGGGTAGCCAATGCAGTAATATTGGCGACTTCCAACAGAGGGTTGCTTATAGATTCGCAATAAAGGACTTTTGTTTGGGAAGTAATGGCGGCTTCGATACGGTCTAATTTGGTAATATCTACAAAGCTTGTTTGGATGTTTAGCTTGGGAGCGAAGTTTTTTAAAAAGGCATAGGTTCCTCCATAAATTGTACGACTCGAAACAACATGATCGCCAGCACCACAGAGCTGCATGAATACTGCTGTAATGGCACCCATTCCAGATCCAAACACAGTCGCTGTTTCGGTACCTTCTAGAGCGGCGAGCGCTTCACTTAAGTATAAATTGGAAGGGGTTGTGTGTCGTGCATACAAATGACAGCCCTCGGTATTGCCTTCAAAAGTGTCTGACATTGTTTTGGCAGAAACAAATGTAAAAGTTGTTGCATCCGAGACAGAGGGGTTGACGCCACCAAATTCTCCAAAATATTGCAAGTCTTGTATGTCGTCTGCGGGTTTAAAAGCCATGGTGTTGTGGTTTAAATTTTATCAAATTTCAATCTTTTTAGAATTAAAAACAATAACTTAATTTATTTTCAATAAATTAAACTAATTTATCGTATAAACATAGATAATAAATTTATATTTTTGTTAAAAACAATATTAAATTAGAAATTTATCCAAAATGAAATTAGATTCTATAGATACACAATTGTTAAATTATCTTCAAAAAGATGCGAAACAAACCAATAAAGAATTAGCATCAAAACTTAACATGTCAGTAACTGCTGTTTATGAACGTATCAAAAAACTTGAAAAAGCAGGAGTAATTGACAACTATGTCGCTTTGCTTAATAAGGAAAGTATTGGAAGGGCTTTTATAGCATTTTGCCATATAAAACTAGTGAAACATTCTCAGGAATTGGTCAATCAATTTGAAAAAGAAGTGGCTACTATTGACGAAATTTTGGAGGTTTATCATTTGAGTGGGGATTATGATTACTTACTTAAAGTACATGTGAAAGACATGGAATCATTTCGGAAATTTATGGTCAATAAACTCACTAATATTGATCATATTGGCAGTAGCAATAGTATGTTTGTAATTTCAGAAGTTAAACATACAACAGCCGTAAATATTTAGACATCAAATTATTCTTCCATTGAATATATGTTTGTATTTTTGTATTAAATTAAAAAAATAAATTATTATGAAATCATATGATGTTGCTATCATAGGTTCTGGTCCTGGCGGATATGTGGCTGCCATTCGTTGTGCACAGTTAGGAATGAAAACTGCTATAATTGAAAAATACGCAACTTTAGGAGGCACTTGTTTAAATGTAGGATGCATCCCAAGTAAATCATTGTTAGATTCTTCACATCATTACGAAGATGCTGTAAAGCATTTTGAAGCTCATGGCATTGAAATTCCTGGTGAAATCAAAGTCAACCTTGAAAAAATGATTGGCCGTAAACAAGCTGTGGTGGATCAAACTACAACTGGGATTGATTTTCTAATGACTAAAAATAAAATTGATGTCTATCATGGACTTGGGGCTTTTAAAGATTCAACTCATATCACTATTAGTGGAGATTCTAAGGAAGAAATCGAAGCAAAATACAGTATTATTGCTACGGGAAGTAAACCTACAAGTTTACCATTTGCAACGGTAGATAAAGAACGTATTATCACTTCTACGGAGGCATTGAAATTAAAAGAAATCCCAAAACACTTAATCATTATTGGTGGTGGTGTGATTGGATTGGAACTTGGTCAAGTTTACAAAAGATTAGGGTCTGAGGTTACTGTTGTTGAATATATGGATCGTATCCTTCCTACCATGGATGCTGGACTTTCTAAAGAATTAAACAAAGTTTTTAGAAAACAAAAATTCAATATTAATGTTTCTCATAAAGTAACAAAGGTTGAACGTAACGGAGCTGAGGTAACTGTTAAAGCAGAAAATAAAAAAGGGGAGATTGTTGAATTTAAAGGCGACTATTGTTTGGTGTCTGTTGGAAGAAGCCCTTTTACAGCCGGATTAAATGCAGAATCTGCAGGTGTAAAACTTACAGAGCGTGGACAGGTTGAAGTAAACGAACACTTACAAACCTCTACATCTAATATTTATGCTATTGGCGATGTAGTCAAAGGAGCAATGTTGGCACATAAAGCTGAGGAAGAAGGCGTGTTTGTAGCGGAAACCATCGCAGGTCAAAAACCACATATAGATTATAATTTAATTCCTGGAGTTGTATATACATGGCCTGAAGTCGCTTCCGTTGGAAAAACAGAAGAGCAACTTAAGGAACAAGGAATAGCTTATAAATCAGGTCAATTTCCAATGCGTGCTTTGGGACGTAGCCGTGCAAGTATGGATTTGGATGGATTTGTAAAAATCTTAGCCGATCAATCCACAGATGAAGTCTTAGGAGTTCATATGATTGGCGCACGTTGTGCCGATTTAATTTCTGAAGCTGTTGTTGCAATGGAATTTAGAGCTTCTGCTGAAGATATCTCTAGAATGTCTCATGCACACCCAACATTTACTGAAGCTATTAAAGAAGCTGCCCTCGCTGCAACAGAAGACCGCGCGCTACATATCTAAATTCATTTTTAATTTAATATACTGAACCCTTCATTATGTGGAGGTTTTTTTTTTATTATTTTAAGTAAAAAGGTTTTATAGTTATTAATTTTTTACTATATTTAACTAGTTGATTATCAGTATTTTGATTAATGTTTTATCAAAATAGTTAAACAAAATTAGTAATAACTGGTTGGTTATATTTTAAATAGCCAATAGTAAAACCCAAATTTAACTTTGAATGATTCCTATTTACCATATAAATTAACGGATGAGTTGTTAGTGGAGTTAATTGTAAGCTCAAAAGACCCTTTGCTTTTTAAGGTGCTTTATGAACGCTATATATTTAAGGTATTTAATACCTGTTTGAGTTTTTCAAATAATAATCAAGAAGCTGAAGATATTTGTCAAGATATTTTTCTAAAATTATTGGATAAAATTCATACTTTCAAAGGAGCTTCTAAATTTTCAACTTGGTTATACTCATTTACGTATAATCATTGTGTCAATTATTTTCATCGGAATAAGGTTAAGAAATTTGAAAAAAACACGTCAAATATTGAACAAATATGTAATGAAGTCATTGCACAATCGAGTGATGAAGATCTTGTTCAAATGATCAAGTTAGAGAAATTGAATGAAGCATTGGAACTAATTCCTTTTGAAGACAAACAAATTTTAATATTGAAATATCAAGAGTTTAAAAGTGTTAAAGATCTTATGGATCTTCATAATGCGGGAGAAAGTGCCATTAAAATGAGATTGAAACGCGCCAAAGAAAAACT
>JABAZA010000047.1 GCA_018608725.1 Flavobacteriaceae bacterium | reverse complement strand
GCTAAAAATGAAAAAGCGGCTAAATATCTCAACTCACCAGAGAGTTCTATTTATCATAAAAGTAAAGTCTTGTATGGGATTTACTATGCCAAACAAACCATTGCTAAAGAAGATAATTGTTATTTAGTTGAAGGCTATACGGATGTGATTCAGTTTCATCAAAAAGGGATTAAAAATGTGGTGTCCTCCTCAGGTACCGCTTTAACCCCTGATCAGATTCGATTGATTAACCGTTTGACTAAAAATATCACGGTATTGTTTGATGGCGATCCTGCAGGAATTCGCGCGGCATTACGAGGGATTGATTTGATTTTGGAGCAAGGTATGAATGTCAAAATTTGCACCTTTCCTGAGGGAGAGGATCCCGATAGTTTTGCCAAACAAAATACACTTGAAGAATTACAAGCCTACCTCAAAGAAAATGCAAAAGATTTTATTGCTTACAAAGCCTCTTTGCTTATGGAGGAAGCCCAAAATGATCCGGTTGCGAAGGCCAATCTGATTCGAGATATGGTGACGAGTATTTCTAAAGTAGCCGATAATATTCAACGTGAAATTTATGTACGAGAATGTTCGCGTATTATGGATATTAGCGAAGAAGTCCTTTTTAGCACGCTGGCTCAAATGAGTAAAAAAGCGCAAAATGAAGCCAATAAATCGTACAACCAAAAACAAAAAGCATTTGAGGTTGTTAAATCTACAAGTCCTCGTGTCAAAGTTGATATTCAGTATGAGCTGGAGCAAAAAATCATTGAAATATTACTTCTCTACGGAAGCCGAAAAGAAGCGTTTGAAGATTTAATTCTCAAAGAAAATGACAAAGGTGCACTCGCACTCGAACCTGTAATCCATGAAGTTAAAGTATTTGAAAAAATATTTTTGGATTTACAAGAAGACGAAATGCAATTTACCAATGAAAACTTTAAAACCCTCTATTACACGATTATCGATAGTTTAAACCAGTCGGATGATTTTGTAATTGAATCTTTTGTGAACCATTTAGATCCTGATTTGGCTTCGGACGTGACCAATATTTTAATGAATGAGGAACGCTATAACCTTCATAATTGGGAGAAAAATAATATTTTTCCAAAACAAAAAGACGTCAGTATTGCACAATTAGTTAGTGAAACAATTTTGACGTTGCGTTGTTTTTTAATTGATCTAAAGGTGAATGAAATTAAACAAGAGACTCAAAACGAAGTGGATCACCGCGCTCTTCTAGAAGATGTTTTGAATTACTCCAATTTAAAAATGTTATTGTCCAGAAAACTAAGTCGCGTTCTTTAAGGGTTATTTTTTCTGACGCCCGTGATCAATCAGTTCCACAAGATTTGAGACATTCAATTTTTTCATTAAACGCAATTTATAGGTGCTCACGGTTTTTTCATTAATGTTCAATTGGTCCGCGATATCTATATTTCTTTTTCCAGATGAAATGAGCTTTAAAACTTCCACTTCACGGGTCGAAAGTTTCTTATAAAGGTTCATTGTTCCAAGGTTATTTTTTTCAAAAGTAAGGCTCTCCGCAAGCTCCTTGCTCACATAAATACCTCCTTTAAATACCTTAAGAATGGCGCGTTTTATGGTGGCGGTTGTCACCGTTTTAGATAAATATCCAGAGGCTCCCGCTTTGATCGCACTGATGGCATAAATATCTTCGGGGTGTGTGCTAAAAATAATAACACTTACATCATTAAATTCTTTTTTTATAGTGCGAAGTACGGTGATCCCATTGATGTCTGGAAGATCCATCGTCATAAGAACGATGTCTGTATTGGATTTTTTGAGATAGTCTAAAAGCTGTGTTGCTGAGTTCGCTGTATTTACAATTTTGATGTCTTTTGAATTCTCAAATAACATACGAATCCCATAGCTTACAATGGGTTGATGATCTGCAACAAGGACTCGAATCATTTGAGTTTAGTGTTTTAATTTTTCAGGAATCTCACAGACAGGAATAGGCTTCATTTTGTGTGTATTGGCTGCGTTATATCGCAAATAAATCTCCAAAACAGTTCGTTCTCTGCCTTGAAAATCGTGAACTGTTTTTCCATTTTCAACCGCATTCATGGCCCATTCTAATTCTGGATACGAAGCTCCAATTTGGTCTTCGTCGCTTCGAGCATCTCCAAATAAACCATCACTTGGAGCAGCTGTTAAGATGCTTTGAGGGACTTGTAATGCCTTTCCTAAATCGTACACTTCCGATTTTAATAAATCAGCAATTGGACTGAGGTCCACGCCGCCATCACCATATTTTGTATAAAATCCAACGCCAAAATCTTCTACTTTATTTCCGGTTCCAGCCACGAGTTTTCCTAAAAGCCCCGCGTAGTAATAAAGCGTTGTCATGCGTAATCGTGCTCTCGAATTTGCCAATGCCATATCTACGGTAGAAGCGCTGCCTTCTAAATTAATTTCAGATTTGAAACTCTCAAAAACAGGGGTTAAGTCAATCCGTGTTGACTGTACGTTTGGAAATCTTTTTTTTAGTTGTTCGATGTGTTCTTGGGCTCTTGAAACATGACTTTCTGCTTGGTGGATGGGCATTTCTAAACACATCACATCCAGTCCTGTCATGGCACAAAGTGTTGAAGTGACAGCAGAATCTACCCCGCCAGAAACCCCCACAACAAACCCATTTACGTTTGCGTTTATGGCATACGTCTTCAACCATTCCACAATATGAGTGATCACCAGTGTTGTTTTCATGTAACTTTTTTTATAGCCTTACAAAAGTAATCTATTCTGGATAAATTATTTTATGCAAATTAAATATAATGAACAAAAATACAATTCAATTGTTCTAGAATTCTGTAACTTACAGCTCAATAGAGTTAACCAATTATAAATTTTATTTCTTTCTTGTAAAGAGTCATTATGAAAAAGTGGCATAGTTACATATTAAATTTAGTAGTAGTATTGGGCCTTCAGTTAAGTTATGCTCAATTGAGTCGTACTCATTATATTCCTCCAATAAGCGTTGCCAATAATTCAAACGCTACCCCTCAAAATCAATACTTACACATATCAACTCCAAGTATCACCCCCGTTAATGTTACGGTGACAGAAATTGGAGGACCTGTTTCCGTTCTTTCTGCATCAAATGCAAATCCAATTGAAATTTTAATTGGCTCAGGAACAAACACCTCGTTTATCGCAGACGTTAGTACTACAGGAACTAAATATTTAAACAAAGGCTATTCGATCCAAGCAGACCAGCCTGTTTATGCTTCTGTTCGTCTCATAGCTGGTACATCTCAATCTCAAGCAGGGTCTTTAGTTTCTAAAGGTTTAGCGGGTCTTGGCACAACTTTTAGGGTCGGAACGTTTACAAATCAAAAAACATTTACATCAACATCAACAGATTATTTAAATTTTGTTTCTGTTATGGCAACTGAAAACAATACGCAGGTTGATTTTTCGGATTTACCTGCAGGAATTGTTATAGAAAATAGTACGCCACTTTCTGTTGTTTTAAATTACGGTGAAACCTATGTGATTGCATTAAATCCTGGAATTACACCAGTCAATAGAGATGGCTTGGTGGGTGCTCTTGTGAGTGCAAATAAACCTATAGTAGTCAACTGTGGTTCTACAAATGGAAGTAATTCGACAGGAACGGGACGCGATTTTGGAATTGATCAAATAGCTCCCTTTGAAACCATTTTGAACGATAATCAAACGTACAGCGAATATATATTTGTGAGAGCCAATGGCTATGATGACATTGAACGCCCTCTGATTGTGGCGCATTTAGATAACACAGACGTGTATGTAAATGGAGATGATTCAACAGGAACGTTTTTAACTACATTATCCGCTGGGGATTATATTAGTATAGACGGGTCGTATTTTAGTACCCAATCAGCTTCTGGCTCCAGCCCTGGAGGTAATATGTATGTTTGGACTTCTAAAACTGCTTTTGCATACCAAGGAATTGGGGGTTCAAATAACGAGGCTAATCAAGAGATGTTTTTTGTACCCCCTCTTAATTGTAAGACCCCAAAAACAATAAATAACATACCTCTCATTCAAAATACGGGCACAGGAAGTGCTGTTTTTTCAGGCGGAATAACAATTGTTTCCGAAGTTGGTGCCGCTATTTTTATTAATGGTGTGGCAACGAATGCTACTCCCCAAACGGTGAATGGGAACCCTAATTTCGTGACCTATTTGGTAAGTGGTCTTTCTGGAGATGTGAGTGTTTCTTCAGATAAACAAATTTACATTTCTTATTATGGTGCTAACGGAGTTGCCTCATTAGGGGGCTTTTATTCTGGATTTATTTTCAAACCAGAAATTTCATCTAGAGGACTTACATCGGAAGTGACCGAACTTTGCATCCCTAATATAGAACTTAATATTAGTAGTTTAGAGTCTTTTGATGCCTACCAATGGTTTTATAATGGCTTGGCGATCCCTGGAGCAAATACAGAAACATGGATTCCAGAATTGCCTGGGTATTATCAATTAGAAGGAATCATTACAGACTGTCAAACCGTTCTTTCAGACAATATTCCGGTGAGTAGCTGTGCAGGAGACTTTGATTCTGACGGCGTAAATAACAATATTGATACAGATCATGATAACGATGGCACTCTTAACAGTCAAGAATCAAATTGCGATCTAACATTTAATCTTTCAAACAGTTACGGACCTTTTTTTACTGCCAGTTCCGTTGCGAGTGTCGCGAATGATTTGTCCACCACCTTTACTGGATATACAGATCAATCTATGCTGTTTCAGGCAGCTCCAGAAACGGCAGGTTCTATAAGTTCAAGTACCTATGAACTTACTTTTGATGTGCCAACGAGTTTTGTAGTTCAACAATCTGATTCTGAAAGTACCCCTGGATCTATAGATTTTGATGAGGATGATTTTTTTATTTTTAGGGTTGCTTACGACGAAACACTGACAGTTTTGGATCCTGAAAATCAACTTTTAATTGACACAAATTACGATGGGATTTATGACAATAATATCGAAGAGTTTACGGCTTTTGAAATTAGATTTAAATTAAATTCAGCGGTACTTTCTTCCGAGGATGTTTCATTTTCATTTCATAGCAATCAAGCGAGTGGATTTAGCATAACATATATTAATAAATCGGATGCTGAAATTAATTCAGCGGCTTTTCGACTGATTCAAACCTGTAGACCGGTAGATTCTGATGGCGATATGGTTGTTGATGCATTGGATTTAGACAGCGATAACGATGGTATTTATGATGTAATAGAAAATGGAAACTCAAATTTAGATCTGGATCAAAATGGTCAAATTGATTCGGTTGAATTAAATGATACTAACTATGATGGTCGTCATGATGCTGCTTTTAATCCAGGTGATTTTGATGGAGATTCTGTACTTGATTTTTTAGATTTAGATAGTGATAATGACGGACTGTATGATTTGTTTGAAGCGGGGATTGGAATTAATAGTTTTGATGTTGATAATGACGGTCAGATAGATTTAGGGTTTCTAGATTCTAATATGAATGGTGCCGCAGATGTTTCAGAAACAATAATACCTCTAGATTCGGATGCTAATGATACTCCTGACTTTATACAATTGGATTCCGATTCAGATGGATGTTTTGATGCAGACGAAGCTGGATTTACAGCCACTTTAGGAATTTTAGATGGAACAGCTTTTGACAATGATGGGCTTGTGTCTGGGGGAGATGGTTATAATTTCGCAATAGACAGCAATGCAGACGGATTGTTTGATTATCAAGACTTCATTAGTATTGATCCAGTTGAAATAACCACTCCAATTGTTGTTTGCGAATCTGAAAATACCTTAATTTCTGTTTCTTTAGAAAGTACCTCAAACTCTTTTGATAGCATCCAATGGGAACGGAGTTTGGATGGAGGTTCAACATGGACAGATGTGAATGAGGTTTTAAATAGTTTTGAAGGACAAGATTCGAATGTCTTACAAATTTTAAATACGGAACTTTCTGTGAGTCAAAGCATATTCCGTGCTCGAATGGAACGAGTGGATTATGTTTGTGGACCAACTTATACGAATGAAGTTGGGCTTGTTGTGAATCCATTACCAGTAATTCAATCCTCCGCTCAGCTATTTCAGTGTGATCAAGATTTGGATGGAATCACTTTTTTCAATCTTAATGAGGCCGCTCAAATACTATCTTCTAATTACCAAAACGAAACCTTTTCTTTTTATTTTTCGCAAGCGGATGCTGAGATTGGAGCTGTCTCTACAGCTATTTCAGACCCAATTAATTATGAAAATATAACGACAGATCCTTCAATTAACCCAAATACTGTATATGTTCGAGTAGAAACGGATTCTGGTTGTGCTTCAGTCGCAGTGTTAAATTTATTAGTATCTACAACGCAAATACCAGATACATTTTCCATTCCCGATTACAAGGCGTGTTTTGACTCAGATGACGGTTTAACTACTTTTGATTTTAGTGATTCTGAAGCGGTTATTTTAAGTCTATTTTCAGCGAGCCAATCTCTAACGGTTACGTACTATGAAACAGCATCGGAAGCATTATCAGAAACAAATCAAATCACAGATATTTCGAGTTATGACAACACTACTGGATTGAATCAGTCGATTTGGGTTCGAGTGGACTCGAACATAGATAATTCTTGTGTAGGAATAGGCTCGTACATCAATTTAATTGTAAACCCGTTACCGACAATTGAGGTTCCTTCGTCTAACCCCTTTTATTGTGTTGACGGTTCCAACGCCTTCACGGTTGACTTGCCATTGGAGTTTGACGACTTGTTGTTAGGAACTCAGTCAGCAACTAATTTTTCGGTTCGTTATTATGCCACAATCAGTGATGCATTAAGCAGCAGTAGCCCAATTACTACAGTCTCAAATACTTCTTCATCAGAGCTGGTTTTTTGCAGAATTGATAATCTAAATACATTTTGTTTTGATATAGATTCTTTTACAATAGATTTCATCAACAGTCCCGAGGCAAGTTTAGTCCCTCCGTTTATAGACTGTGATACTGATAATGATGGTGTTTTTATATTTGATACTTCCGATTTAGAAACTACAGTTCTTGATGGTCAAACAACAATGTCAATCGATTATTTTGATGCTTTTGGCGCTCCATTAACAGATTCAAATGGTCTTGCTATAACCAGTCCATTTCCTTCAGTTTTTTCTACAACTACCAGCACTATTCGCGCAGTAGTTTCAAATGCTTTTTGTTCCGATGCTTTTGTAGATATTAGTTTTACAGTTAATTCTAACACAGATTACTCCGTAGATGATATTGTAATTTGTGACGGTTCGTCAGAACTTTTAGAATTAGATTTAGAATATCCATCAAATTTGTATAATTATAGTTGGGTGTTGCCAAACTTAGACACCTATTTTTCTGCTTTACCTGAAATTAGTGTCAGTCAAACAGGGCCTTATAGTGTTACGGTCACAAACCCAGATGGAAGTTGTGCAAATACTCAAAGTTTTGAAGTTCTTGCTTCCGAGGGGCCAACACTGTCAATGGAGGATATTACGGTTGTTGAAGCGACCTCTAACAATTCTATTTTAATTTTAGAGTCTAATTTAGGGTCGGCCAATTATGAGTTTAAATTGATAGACGAAAATGGATTATTGGTTTCGGGCTATCAAGATGAGGGCTATTTTGGTAATCTAACAGGCGGGTTTTACACGCTGTATGTAAGAGACGAACTACAATGTGAAGAGGTTTCAATTACAATTCCAGTGATTTATTTCCCAAACTTTTTCACACCTAATAACGATGGTTACAACGATGTTTGGGAAATTAAAGGCATCCTTCCTAATAACTATAGTTCTAGTCAGATATATATATTTGATCGGTATGGGAAACTATTAAAATCAATGTCATTAAATAATAATTATTGGGACGGCTTGTATGATGGAATACGCCTTCCTTCAAGCGACTATTGGTTTAGAATTGAGTTTGTTAGATTGGACGGAACTCTGCTAAGCAAACAGGGTCATTTCACTCTTAGATACTAACGACTTATTTTTTACGACAGAATTCAATTTTAATATATAGATTAATTACTTTTGTGATTCAATCGATTTTAAATTATATTTTGAAACTAAAGAATACTCCGTTCCAGTTATTGTACGTTTTAAAGACAGTCGTTTTTTTACTTGTTTTTGCTGTTTTTTCATGCCAAAACTCAACTAAACTAGAAAAAGAAATATCTCAAATAGAAGTGGATTTAAATATCGAAAGATTTGATCAGTTGTTTGCTGCATCAACACCCGATGATCTTCCCGCATTAAAACAAAACTACCCATTTTTATTTTCTAAAAGATATGCAGATTCCGTGTGGGTTAATCGCATGAGTGATCCAATTCAACAGCTCCAAAACAAAGCGGTGGACAGTGTTTTTGAAGATTTTACAAGTACTGAATCTGAAATATTTAATTTTTATCAGCACCTTAAATACTATAATAAAGCATTTAAGACTCCACGAATGATTACTGTGCTTTCGGATGTTGATTACCGTAATAAAGTAGTGGTAACAGATTCTATTGTGCTTATTGCATTAGACACTTATCTTGGAGCAGAGCACGAGTTTTATACTAGTTTTTATGATTATATCAAACAAAACTTAAATAAAGATCAAATTGTTTCAGACTTGGCAGCGGCTTATGCAGAACGATTAATTTATCAACCTAAACGAAGTACTTTTCTTGAAGAAATGATCTACTTTGGAAAGCAATTATATTTGAAAGACCTCTTGATTCCATTCAAAGAAAACAATGAAAAAATAGGCTATTTCCCAGAGCAATATGAGTGGGCTAAAGATAATGAGTTTTATATATGGCAGTACTTTGTTGAAAAGGAATTGCTGTATGAAACCGATCGGAAATTATTAGCACGTTTTATCATCCCGGCTCCTTTCTCTCGATTTAATTTAGAATTAGACAGTGAATCTCCTGGGCGACTCGGACAATACATAGGATGGCAAATTGTAAAATCTTATATGGAAAACAATACAACTCCTTTACTTCAAATGCTTCAAATGGAGGCTACTGAAATTTTTAACAACGCAAAATTTAAACCAAAAAAATAATGGCAAAGACCCATACCTCAAAGATAGAAATGACCGTAGAATTAGATGAAAATCGTGTCCCAGAACATTTATTCTGGACTGCTCAAGATGGCGGGGTTGCGCATGAAGAAGCCAAAGCAATGATGCTTTCTGTGTGGGATCAAAAAAAGCAGGAAACACTTCGTATTGATTTGTGGACAAAAGACATGCCTGTGGATGAAATGAAATTATTTTTTCATCAAACATTAGTAACAATGAGTGATACCTATTTAAGAGCTACCCAAGACGAAAAAATGACTGCAACCATGAAAGACTTTTGTGATTATTTTGCTGAGAAATTAGAACTTGTTAAGAAGTAAATTACCACTCATTTAATCGGTTGGAGTCCAACTTTAAAAAGATAAAAATCAAGATTGTAAAGCTCCAAAGTCCTGAACCTCCATAGCTGAAAAAAGGCAAAGGAATCCCAATGGTTGGAATCAGCCCCATTACCATCCCAATATTAATCAGAAAGTGAGCAAACAATATACTTGCTACTCCGTAGCCATAGACTCTGCTAAACTGTGATTTCTGTTGTTCTGCTAGATATAAAATTCTCAAAATTAAGATTAAAAACAGGATGATAACAGAGCTACTTCCTAAGAAGCCCCATTCTTCACCTACTGTGCTAAAGATATAATCTGTATGTTGTTCGGGTACAAAATTACCTTTGGTTCGCGTACCATCCATAAACCCTTTCCCAAAAGTGCCTCCAGATCGAATTGCCTTTTCAGACTCATTGAGATTATAAGAGATATTACGCTTCATAGATTCCAATTTCACCGGGTCTTTTTCCAAGCGAAGCCAAAGTCCAATACGATCTTGTTGGTGTTTTTGTAAGACATTATTATAGGCCCATTGAACTCCAAAACTAAGTCCAATACTGCAGATTAATATTGTCAAAACACCTCCGATTTTTTTCTTTTTACGCTTAAAAAACAGTTGGTAAATTAAAAGTAATCCAGCCAGAGTCAAACAAACGGACAGTGCAGAAAATTTTAAAGTACCAATTCCTAAAAAGGCTATAAAAACAGCAAATAACAGATAGTATTGTGGAATACCTTCTCTGTAAAACACAAAAAACAAACTTGCAAATACAAGCGTGCTCCCTGCATCATTTTGTAACAGAATTAAACCTGCTGGTACCCCCACCAATATAGCTGCTCTTATCTGGTCTTTTTGTTCTTTAATATTAGTTTGTAAATCACTGATATATTTGGCAAGTGCTAAGACTGTAGCGAATTTGGCAAATTCACTCGGTTGTAAAGTCATTCCTCCAAAATCATACCATGAGATCGCTCCATTTACTTGCTTTCCAAAAATAAATAACCCTACTAACGTCAAGATAGAGCCCAAGTAAATAATACTTGCAAAGCGTTCATAAAACTTAACATCAACAGCTAATGTCAGGATAATTAATACAAACGAGCTAAGTATAAAAAAGAGTTGTTTTCCATAGGGCTTAGAAATGTCTAAGTAAGATGTAAATTCTCCTGCTACTGAGGCTGACAAAATATTGAAATACCCAAAAACAACTAGTGCTGTAAAAACAATCACAGTGAGCCAATCTAATTGAAAACTAGTGGTGCGGTTCAGGTTCATTGATCATTTATTTTAAAAGGTTTACCGCTATAGGGTTTGAGGTATTCATCTTCCAAACTCTTTTCGATGACCAACCTTTCCATTCGTTTTAAAGTGACCTCCCCTTTTATATATTTTTCAACCATCAAACTCGCTATACGTCCCGCCCATCGTGACCCGTAATAGCCATTTTCAACCAGTATGGCGATCGCAATTTTTGGATCATCCTTTGGGGCAAAAGCCACAAATATGGAGTGGTCTGTAAGCTGTTGTCTTACCCCATCAATTTTAGTGAAATTTTCGGCAGTTCCTGTTTTACCACAAATTTCTATTCCAGGAACTTTCAGGAAATCGGCGGTTCCTTTGTTATATACATTATGCATACCTTCAATAATGGCATCATAATATTTAGGTTCGATGGACGTTTGTTTTGGGGTCGTAAAGTTAGGATCCATGTCCTCACCTTCAATAGACTTTATGATATGAGGGGTGTAATAATAACCTTTATTCGCAATCGCGGCTGTCATATTTGCCAATTGGATGGGCGTCACTAAAATTTCTCCCTGCCCAATAGCATTTGAAATAATGGTGGTCGCACCCCATTGAAATTCCGGATACCATTTGTCATAGTAGCTCCCATCTGGAATGTTTCCTTTTTTTCCAACGGATAAATCATTGCCTAAAAAATTACCTAAACCAAAACTTTTTATATGGCTGCTCCAGATGTCCATGGACTCGGAAGCATTGCTGTATTTTTCAATAGTTGTTCTGAAAGCCATCGCAAAATAAGAATTACAGGAATAGCTAATTCCAGAATCTAGATTTCTAAAACCTCCACCACAATGACATTTCATAACCCGTTTGTTTTTTCCATAGACATATCTTTCCGAACAAATGATATTTGTTTTTGGGGTGATGGCATTTTCTTGTAAAGCTGTCAATGCGACTAACAATTTAAAAGGAGATCCCGGAACATGCATTCTAGTCAGTCCCTTATCTATTAAAGGCCTGTGAATGGTGTCTGAATACAATTTGGTGTAGTTTTTGGAACGTTGGCGACCTACTAATAAGTTTGGGTTGTATGAAGGTGCTGAAACAAGACTCAAAATTTCGCCTGTGCTTGGTTCAATAGCAACAATACCACCAATTTTGTTTTGCATTAGCAATTCTCCATAGGCTTGAAGTTCGGAGTCAATGGTTATTTTTATGTCCTTTCCTGGAACTGGAAGGGTGTCAAATGCTCCTTGTTTATAGGCTCCAATATCTCTATTGTAAATATCTTTTTGGATGTATTTTACCCCTTTGACCCCCCTAAGCTTTTTTTCATACGAGACTTCGACCCCTTGTTTCCCAATCATATCTCCTAGGCGGTAGTAAGAATCTTTCGCAATTTCTTTATTGTTTGCCTCAGCAATGTATCCTAATACATTGGCACCAATAGAAGTTTGATAATCCCTTAACGATCGTTTTTGAATATAAAAACCTTTAAATTTTCTTAATTTTTCGGAAAGAAAAGCATAATCTTCTTTAGAGAGGTGACGTAAGAACGGAGAGGGAAGTCGTGGTGAATAATTTTTAGCCCGCTTATAAGATTTTAAAAATGCATTATTATCAATTTTCAATAAATTACAAAATAGTATAGTGTCTAAAGGCTCAACTTCTCCGGGAATTACCATCACATCATAACTCGGTTGATTGGCTACTAAAAGGCTGTCATTTCTATCGTAGATATAGCCACGTTTTGGGTAATGAAACACTTTTCGAATGGCATTGTCATTATCAATATCGAATTCATTGGCAGTGTAAATTTGTAAATAATACAAACGTCCAGTAAAACAAATCCCTGTTAGAATGACCAATCCAAAAAGAAGTATTTTCCTCATGTTTCTTTTCTGCTAAATAATGAACTAAAGAGCAAACACAGTATAAGCGTAAAAACACTTGAATACAAGGCTTGTTGGAGAATTAGAACTGTTTTTGTTTCATCAAAAATAACAAGAGAAAACAAAATTAAGTGGTGAATCACGATGAGTAACAAAAAGTAAACCAACCGCCGAGAAAATTCTACAGTGCTAAATTTTATAGATTGATAGTCGTAGGCCGATCCAAACAAAAATTTAAGAATAAGTGGACGGATATAAGCAATGGCAACACTTGCTGCGGCATGGACACCACCAGAATCTAAAAATATATCGACAGTATATCCTAGTAAAAAACTAGTAAAAATAAACAACAATCGGTTGTTGATGACAGGGTATAATAATACAAAAACGACATACACAAAAGGGTTTATCTCGCCCATAAAATTCATATTGCTACAAACCAGAACTTGAAGTAAAACAAGCCCTATAAAACTTAAAATAATTTTCAATACACTATTGTTCATTGGAACTGTTTAAGGCTTTAAGCTCGTTAATGTCGGTATTTTTTATGATGTAAACATGCTCTAGGTTTCTCATATTATTGAATAATTTAACGTCAATAATATAAAGGTCTTTTGTGTCATTAAGGCGAAAAGATTCAACACTTCCAACAGGGATATCTGGAGGGAAGGTAGAGGAGTATCCGCTAGTAACAATCGTATCACCTACGGACAATTTCACAAGGTCTTGTATGTCTTTTAATTGGGTGATTTCAGGCGATTCACCATCCCAACTTAAGGTTCCAAAATAATTGGTTTTTTTTAACTTTACATTGATGCGACTGTTTGTGTTTAAAATAGATAAGACTCTAGAATAGTTTTTAGATGTTCTGTCAATAACACCAACAATACCTTTTGAAGTGATTACGCCATCATCTTCTTTAATTCGATCGCTTTTGCCTTTGTTAAGAGTTAGATAGTTATTTGGAAGGGAGTAACTGTTTTTGTAAATCAGACTTGGTTGTAATTCATATTTATATTCCAAAAGTGTGTCAACGGTCGCTGCTTTTTCTTGATTAAAAACGGCTATTTTTAAGCGACTGTTTTCTTCTAAAAGGATTTGATTTTCTTTTTTGAGATTGAAGTATTGAGTAATGCTATGAAACATACCGTAAATACTGCCTGTGATTTGATTGGAGGAATTTAAGAACTTACTTCGTTGGTACTCATTTGTTTGAATCGTGAGTGAGAGTGCATAAGAAAACAACAACAAAAACAAGACAAATGTTTTGTTTTTAATGAAGAAATTAAAAAGTTGTTGCATTACTTAAGAGCTATTTTATCAATACACTTTTATATTTTGTAATATTTTTTAGAACAATCCCAGTTCCTCTTACAACAGCTCTTAACGGGTCTTCAGCAATGTAAACAGGTAAGTCTGTTTTTTGTGACAATCGTTTGTCTAGCCCTCTTAACATTGATCCACCACCGGCAAGATATATACCTGTATTATAGATATCAGCTGCGAGTTCTGGGGGTGTTTGTGAGAGTGTTTCCATAACGGAATCCTCTATTCGTAGAATTGATTTATCTAATGCTTTAGAAATTTCTCTGTGGGTAATTTGAACCTGTTTAGGTTTTCCTGTCAACAAATCTCGTCCTTGCACATTCATTTCATCTGGTGGAACTTCTAAATCTTCAGTAGCTGCACCAATTTGTATTTTTATTTTTTCTGCAGTACGATCCCCAACATATAAGTTATGCTGTGTTCGCATGTAATAAATAATATCATTCGTAAATACATCCCCTGCGACTTTAACAGATTTATCACATACAATTCCACCTAGCGCAATCACGGCAATTTCGGTGGTTCCACCACCAATATCGACAATCATATTTCCTTTTGGTTGCATGATGTCAACACCAATACCAATAGCAGCTGCCATGGGCTCATGAATTAAATACACTTCTTTGCCATTGACACGTTCAGCAGATTCTTTTACCGCTCGCATTTCTACCTCTGTAATTCCCGAAGGAATACAAATCACCATTCTTAGGGAAGGTGTAAATAATTTATTTTTGAGTGCTGGAATACTTTTAATAAATAAACTTATCATTTGCTCAGAGGCATCAAAATCAGCAATCACACCATCTTTTAAAGGTCGGATTGTTTTGATGTTTTCATGCGTTTTTCCTT
>JABAZA010000070.1 GCA_018608725.1 Flavobacteriaceae bacterium | reverse complement strand
AAGTTGTAACATTTAAAAATAGTTGTATTTTTGCAACCGCATTAGAAATAATGCATGCTATTTGAAATAAAAACAGATTCGTTTAGATTTTGTTTTTGATTGTAATAAATGGCCCGTTCGTCTATCGGCTAGGACGCCAGGTTTTCATCCTGGTAAGAGGGGTTCGATTCCCCTACGGGCTACAATTATTTAATAATAATAAAATTAAGAATTATGGCAAATCATAAGTCAGCTTTAAAAAGAATTAGAAGTAACGAGTCAAAACGTGTGTTGAACAAGTATCAGCATAAAACGACCCGTAATGCAATTAAAAATTTACGTGAATTAACGGATAAGAAAGAGGCACAAAAATCATTTTCAAAAGTTTCTTCAATGATTGATAAGTTAGCCAAAAACAACATCATTCACGACAATAAAGCAGCAAACCTTAAGTCTGGTTTGTCTAAATTTGTTGCAGCACTATAAACGAATATACTGTGTTGTCCTTAGGAGGGTGACTATGGTATCCGATAAAATTAAGAATCCTGTGAAGTTAATTTCACAGGATTTTTTTGTACTGGTTGTTGTTAAATAATAAAAAAGCCTCTCGAAATCGAAAGGCTTTTTTTATGACTTAAAATGAGTAATGAATTAATTACCCATTCATCGAGATTAAAAACTCCTCGTTGTTGCGTGTTTGTTTGAAACGTTCGTTGATAAACTCCATCGCTTCCACAGGGTTCATATCTGCAAGGTACTTTCGCATTACCCACATGCGTTGGATAGTTTTTTCATCTAACAACAAATCATCTCTTCGTGTACTTGATGAGGTAAGATCGATGGCAGGGAAAATACGACGGTTGGATATTTTACGATCCAATTGAAGTTCCATATTTCCAGTTCCTTTAAATTCTTCAAAAATCACTTCATCCATTTTAGACCCTGTTTCGGTCAATGCTGTCGCAATAATTGTGAGCGATCCTCCATTTTCTATATTTCGAGCCGCTCCGAAAAAACGTTTTGGTTTGTGAAGTGCATTCGCATCTACACCACCACTTAAAATTTTACCTGAGGCGGGTTGAACTGTGTTGTATGCACGTGCCAAACGCGTGATCGAATCTAATAGAATCACTACATCATAGCCACATTCTACCAACCGTTTTGCTTTTTCTAAGACAATGTTTGCAATTTTGACGTGTTCATGTGCTTCTTTATCAAAAGTAGAGGCAATCACTTCGCCACGTACATTACGTTGCATATCTGTAACTTCTTCAGGACGTTCGTCAATCAGTAAAATCATTTGATATACTTCAGGATGATTGGCTGCAATTCCATTAGCAACATCCTTAAGGAGCATTGTTTTACCCGTTTTTGGTTGCGAAACAATCATACCACGTTGGCCTTTTCCTATTGGAGAAAACAAATCCATAATTCGAGTAGAAATTGTACTTTGTTTTTCGGCGATATTAAATTTTTCTTTTGGAAAAAGAGGAGTTAAGTGTTCAAAAGCAACCCGATCTCGTACTGATTGTGGATCGAGGCCGTTAATTTTACTAACTCTAATAAGAGGAAAGTACTTTTCTCCTTCTTTTGGGGGACGTACATGTCCTAATACGGTATCTCCATTTTTTAATCCAAATAAACGGATTTGAGATTGAGATACATAGATATCATCAGGAGATGCTAAATAGTTATAATCGGAAGACCTTAAGAAACCATAGCCATCTTGCATGACATCTAAAACGCCTTCACTTTCAATGATGGCATCAAATTCAAAATCAGGTTCTTTATAGCGGTTACGAGTGTCTTTGTTTCCGTTATTGCCGTGTTTTTGATTTGGGTTTTTTTGGTTCGGGTTTTGTTTTTGATTAGGGTTTTGATTTGGATTCTGTTTTTGGTTTGGGTTTTGATTTGGGTTTTTTTGTTTTTGAGGCCTTGGATTAATTTTAGGCGCTCCATTAGATTCTACTTTGGTCTCAGGCTTTGTCTCTGATTTTTCCGTTGGTTTGGTTTCAGCTGTTGCCTTGAGTGATTTGTTTTCAGTAGGAGTTTCCTTTTTTTGTGCTGCATTTACAGCTGGTCTCGCTTCTGGTTTTGAGATGCGTTCTCTCCTTGGTCTTGGAGTTTTTACATCCGATGCAGCAGGTGTAACGATTGTAGGATTGGTAGCTTGTAAATCGAGTATTTGATATACGAGGTCAATTTTTTTTAAACTCTTGAATTTAGGAACCTTTAGTTCTTTTGCAATTTCTTGTAGTTCAGGGAGTTTCTTTTCTTTTAGTTGTGAAATTTCAAACATTATCTATGTGAGTTAATTTTAAATCTTTAATTAATTAAAGAGCTTAATTATTTGTAATGATTTTATGAAGAAGTGATTTTTATTGTAAATTGAGTAAAGCGAATTGAGTTTGGTTTCGCCATTATATATGCAATTATACAACTTTATTTTTAAACTTTTTATAGATGTAATAAAAAAGAAACTATTATTTTTGTATAATATTAAATTAAAAATGCTTCAAAGAATTCAAACCATATACTTATTACTTGCCGCCATTTGTTCTGGAGGACTGTCTCAAGTGCTGTCTTTGAGAAACACAGAAGCAAGTATTGAATTTGCATTTGATTCATTAGAATATGCGATTCTATTTTCAGCATCAGCCCTGCTGTCGTTGATCTCTATTTTTTTATTCAAAACAAGACAGACCCAATTTGTGTTGGGACGTTTAAATATTATATTAAACTTAATTTTACTAGGATTATTTATATATCGATTGCTAACTGTATCTGGAGAAACTGCGAATTCTGAGAAAGGTATTGGGTTGCTACTTCCTATTGTTTCTATCGTGTTATTGGCATTTGCCAATAAGGCCATCAAAAAGGATGAGGCGCTTGTAAAATCAGTGGATCGGTTGAGATAAATAACTTTAGTAGTAAGAGTGCGAAAAAAACCTTGAGATTTCTCAGGGTTTTTTTATGCCTTATCTTTTAAATTCGATGACTTCAAGATTTTGAATCTTTTCACCTGATATTTCAAATCGGAGGAGTGTTCTGACTTTATGAATTCCATACGTTCCTGCAGCTCCAGGATTCATGTGTAAAAGGTTTAGTTTTTTATCGTTCATCACCCTTAAAATATGCGAATGACCACAAATAAATAGGTTTGGAGTGTGTACCTTAATCATTTCTCTGACAGCAGGAGCATACCGTCCAGGATATCCACCAATGTGTGTGATCCATACTTTTACGTCTTCACATCTAAATTTTAAATGTTCTGGAAATTCTAAACGTGCTTCTGCACTGTCAATATTACCAAAAACAGCTCGTAATGGCTTCAGTTTTTTTATAGCATCCGTAACTTTTAGGTCGCCAATATCCCCCGCATGCCAAACTTCATCGACCTGTTTCACATATTTAAGAATGTCTTCTCCCATATAACTATGAGTATCTGAGAGTAATAAAATTTTTGTCATTAGAAAATGTTAATGTGAAAGCGTTTAATGATAAAGTCTATTTATCTTTGTCTATATAACTACAAAAGTATCAAATTAGCTTGAGATATTTTATTGATTTATCTTATAATGGTCGTGCTTATCACGGCTGGCAAATTCAACCCGATGTTACGACGGTACAAGCGGAGCTCAATCATGCGCTGAGTACTGTGTTGAGAACTCCTTTGGAATGTATGGGAGCAGGACGAACAGATACAGGGGTACATGCAGAACAAATGATGGCTCATTTTGATCTGGATACAGCGATGGACTCCAAGGATCTTGTTTATAAACTTAATGTACTCCTTCCAAAAGATATACATATAAACAGTATTAAAGAAGTACATCCAGAAATTCACGCCCGTTTTGAAGCTATAAGTAGAACGTATGTCTATAAAATATCAAGAACAAAAAATGCCTTTAAATATCAAAACGAACATACATACACACTTCCATTAGATGTAGATTTGATGAATCAAGCCACTAAAATTTTGTTTGAATACACAGATTTTCAATGTTTTTCAAAAGTAAAAACAGATGTTAAAACGTATGATTGTAGGATAATGGAAGCCCATTGGGAGGTTGATAAAAACAGTCTTAACTTTACAATTAAAGCGGACCGTTTTCTTAGAAATATGGTGCGTGCAATTGTTGGCACAATGATTGAAGTGGGAGCTAAAAAAAGAACTCTTGAAGAATTTCGTGAAATTATTTCTTCAAAAAACAGGTCTAATGCAGGTACATCGGCACCAGCTCACGGACTGTATTTAACTCATATAGAATATCCAAAATCAATTTATGTCCATAAAGAAGACTAAAAGTAAAGTTTTTGATGCGCAGTTATTCAAAAGATTGTTGCACTATATCAAGCCCTACACAGGGTTTTTTATTCTTGCATTGACAACGGTCATTGGTTTGGCTGTTTTTGGAGCACTTCGCCCTAAAGTATTACAATTGGCTATTGATCAAAATATTGAGCAGAAATTTGAACCTGGTTTTTTAAGCTATGTAGTTCTTATGCTAGGACTGCTGGTTCTTGAGGTTACTTGTAATTTGTTGTTTATTTATTATGCAAGTTGGCTTGGTCAGTCGGTAGTAAGAGACATTCGAATTAAACTTTTTAATCATATCCTAGGGTTTAAAATGAAATATTTTGACAACTCGTCTGTAGGGGTTTTAATCACCCGAACAGTGACAGATATGGAGCGAATTGCTGACATTTTTGGAGAAGGTCTGTTTATGATTTTTAGCGATATTTTGAAAATGACTGTGGTCGGTGCCGTGATGTTTTATATGAACTGGCGACTGAGTCTTATAGTATTTTTTACACTTCCAATTGTTTTGATAGCTACCAAAGTTTTTCAGAAGTACATGAAAAAAGCATTTGAAGATGTTCGTACCGAAGTCTCAAACCTCAATTCTTTTGTTCAAGAACGGATTACTGGCATGAAAATCGTTCAAATATTTGCTAGAGAAGAAATTGAATCTAATAATTTTAGAGTCATTAACGAACGTCATAAAAAAGGATGGATCAAAACAGTTTGGTATAATTCTGTATTTTTTCCAATTGCAGATCTTTTATCGTCCGTAACTTTAGGAACAGTGATTTGGATTGGAGGCCTTAACACGGTTTTAGATCAAACGGCTTCGATTGGAGATTTAACAGCATTTATTATGATGGTGCCAATGATTTTTAGACCTCTGAATCAAATTGCGAATAAATTCAATACACTCCAAATGGGAATGGTGGCTGCCGATCGTGTCTTTAAGGTATTGGACACCACATCTCATATTCAGGATCATGGAAATGATATTCTTGAAAATGTAAAGGGTGACTTAGAATTTAAAGACGTTAAATTTGCTTATGTCGAAAATGAACCTGTGCTCAAAGGGGTGTCTTTTAAGGTTATTGCTGGAGAAACAATTGCGATTGTAGGAGCAACGGGTGCGGGGAAATCAACCATAATTAATTTATTGAACCGTTTATATGATATTAACTCTGGAACAATTACAATTGATTCTAAAAATATTAAATCCATTTCAGTTAAAAATTTAAGACAAAATATAGCTGTCGTACTCCAAGATGTATTTTTGTTTGCAGATACCATTTTAAATAATATTACCTTAAAAAATCCAGATATTAGTGAAGCGCAAGTAGAAGCTGCTGCGAAAGAAATTGGCATCCATGATTTTATTATGAGTTTGCCCAAAGGCTACCATTATAATGTCAAAGAAAGAGGTGTAATGTTGTCTTCTGGTCAGCGCCAATTAATATCGTTTTTGAGAGCGTATGTCACTAATCCAAAAATTTTAATATTGGATGAAGCTACTGCTTCAATAGATTCTAATTCAGAACAACTCATCCAAAATGCGACTCAGAAAATCACACACGGGCGTACATCTATTGTTATTGCACACCGCTTGGCAACGGTCAAAAAAGCCGACACGATAATTGTATTGGATGCTGGTAAAATTGTTGAAATGGGCACTCATAAAGAGTTATTAAAAAACAAAGTGGGCCACTACAGAAATTTATACGATGCTCAGTTTTTAAGCAAAGACAGTTAATATTAAGATAAATCTGACTTGATTTTCTCGATCAAATCTTGTGTGTCTGTATAAATTACAAACTCTCCGTTATTTACATAAGAAATCTGTCCACTCTCTTCACTAACCACAAGCGCTAGTGCGTCTGTTTTTTCTGTAATTCCAATTGCAGCACGGTGACGTAGTCCAAAACGCGCCGGAATATTTTTTTCGTTATTAACAGGTAGGATCACACGTGTGGCCTTAATTACATTATTTGAAATTATAATAGCACCATCGTGAAGTGGACTGTTTTTGAAAAAAATACTTTCCAATATAGGTTGTGTGACTGTAATTTTCATGTCATCTCCAGTTTCTACTAAAAAATCTAAATTATTATTGCGTTCAATCACAATAAGCGCCCCAGTTTTGCTACTGCCCATTTTGGTGCAGGCCTTTACAATCGCTTCTGTATCAGACTCATTTTCATCATACGTTTTTACAAAATTAAACCGTTTCATAAAGGAACCACTTTTACTCAAATTTGTGGAGCCAATCATTAATAGAAATTTACGAATTTCAGGTTGAAATACGACAATTAAGGCAATAATTCCAACACTCATAAAGCCGCCTAAAATATTACTTAGCATGCGCATTTCTAATACATCTACCAATAAATAAAACAAGTAAAAAATAACAATCCCAAAAAAGATGTTGATAGCGACCGTTCCTTTGATTAATTTATAGACATAATACAGCAAAAATGCGACTAACGTAATGTCGATGATGTCTAATACATTGAAGTTTAATAAGTCTTTAAAAATGTCCACTTGGTCTAAAAATTTTAATAAATATAATAAATATAAAATGAACGCTACTTTCGAAGTGCCTCATGAAGCTGAATACATTCCATCGCCTCTTTCACGTCGTGTACTCTCAACAGTTTTGCGCCTTTTTGAAGTGCCACCATATGAAGGGCTGTACTCCCGTTAAGAGCTTGGTTTGCATTGGTGTTTAGTGTTTTATAAACCATCGATTTTCTGGAAATCCCTGCTAAAATCGGAAGGTTCAGATTTTTGTAATAATCCAACCTCCCTAAAAGCTTAAAATTCTGTTCTAAAGTTTTTGAAAACCCAAACCCAAGATCTAAAATAATGTCTTTTATTTGGTGAGTTCGTGCCAATTCAATGCGTTCAGAAAAATAGGTATAGACCTCTTTTATAACATCCGAATACTCTGTCATTTGCTGCATGGTTTTCGGGGTGCCTCGCATGTGCATCATTATATAAGGCACGCCAAGTACTCCAACTGTTTCAAACATCAATGGGTCTTGTTGCCCTCCAGAAATGTCATTCACCATTGCAGCCCCTGCTTCTACGGCGGTTTTAATGACATCACTTCTAAAACTATCAACCGAAATAAGACTCTTAGGAAAGTTGTTGACCACAGAAGTTATAATAGGAATAAGTCGCTTCAATTCTTCTTCTTTTGAAACAAAATCGGCACCAGGGCGGGAGCTGTAAGCGCCAATATCAATAAAAGTAGCGCCTTCTTTCAGTAGTTTTTCAACTTGTATCAATACATCTTCCTCGTTTTTAAACCGTCCTCCATCATAAAAAGAATCGGGAGTTACATTTAAAATCCCCATTATTTTTGGAGTCTTGAGATCAATGAGTTGGCCTTTACAATTGAGAGTCATATAAATGTATCGTTGAAGGTTTTGGTCAAGATTTAAAACTTTAAACCATAAATCTTGATGTTTTGAATATTTTAAGCGAAATTTACGGAAAATTCGATTTATTTCATGCAAAATACTTCAAAAGAATACGATGCCGTTGTACAAGTCTGTCAAGACTTGTTCAGTAAAAAAATGAAAGACTATGGATGCGCATGGCGGATTCTCAGATTACCTTCGTTAACAGACCAAATTTTCATTAAGGCTCAGCGAATTAGAGGGCTTCAACAAAATGCTGTTCAAAAAGTAGATGAAGGTGCTGCAAGTGAGTTTGTTGGGATTATTAATTATTGTGTTATGGCGCTCATTCAAATTGAAAAAGGGGTTGTAGAGCAGCCCGACTTGTCTTTTGAAGAGGTTGTAAGTTTGTATAAAGATAAAATTGCCCATACGAAACAATTGATGCTAGATAAAAATCACGATTATGGAGAGGCATGGCGCGATATGCGTGTGAGTTCTTTAACCGATTTGATTTTGCAAAAACTATTACGTGTCAAACAAATAGAAGACAATGCAGGTCAGACCCTTGTCAGCGAGGGAATTGATGCCAACTATCAGGATATGATTAACTATGCCATCTTTGCTTTAATACACCTAAACGAATCTTAAAATGAAAATAATAGTATCTTTCTCACGAATTTTTGTTGGAATTTTATTTATAATTTCAGGATTTATAAAACTCAATGACCCTTTAGGGTTTTCTTATAAACTTCAAGAATATTTTAGTACTGAGGTTTTAAATATACCATTTTTAGAGCCTTATGCGCTTGCCATTTCTCTTTTTGTAGTCGTTTTTGAAGTCATCCTTGGCGTCTTTTTGCTGATAGGATACAAGCCTAAATTCACGGTTTGGAGTTTACTTCTCATGATTGTATTTTTTACGTTTCTAACTTTTTATTCTGCATATTTTGATAAAGTAAAGGACTGTGGATGTTTTGGGGACGCTTTAAAATTGACCCCTTGGGAAAGCTTTACAAAGGATGTGGTTTTATTAGTATTGATATTAATTTTATTTCTCGGAAAATCCTATATCAAACCCATTTTTAATCCTTTTCTCACCACCCTTTTTGCCCTTCTGAGTTTTATAGCAAGTCTCGCTTTTGGTAACCATGTGTTGATGCATTTACCAAGTATTGATTTTAGAGCTTACAAAATAGGGGACAATTTGATTAAAAACATGAGTACCCCAGAAGATGCGCCTAAAGCCATTCAAGAATTTACATGGGTATTTAATGTAAATGGGGAAGAAAAAACAATTATCACAGATGGATCATATCCCACAATTGAGGGCGATTATGTCAGCGTTGAAACGGAAGTTATTGATGAGGGTTATCAACCTTCCATTTTAGATTTTTCGATAGAATCTGAGGACGAAGATTTAACTGATGTCTTTCTTGCTGAAGATAAACTCATCATGATTGTGTCCTATAATTTGGACACTGCGGAAAAAGAAGGATTGCAAAAACTGAAATCATTATCTCAAAAAGCACAATCTAAAGGTTACACCGTTATTGGACTCAGTGCTTCAGGTAAGAATGCCATTGCCAACATAAATAAAACCTACGATCTTGGTTTTGAGTTTTATCTATGTGACGAAAAAGCGCTCAAAACAGTGGTGCGTTCCAATCCAGGGGTCTTGGAATTAAATCAAGGGACGGTCCAACAAAAAGTACACTGGAATGACATTGATAACTTAGATCTTTAAACCTTTTGGGGCGATATATTTTAAAAAAAATACAGCATTCATTTTGGACTCTTTTTGGAGTTGTGACCACTATTTTTTTTCTGTTTAATGTTTTGCCAGGGGATCCTGCTCAAATGATGCTAGGTCAAAATGAAGACCAAGCCCAATTGGCCCTCGTAAAACAAAAATATGGATTTGATCAGCCTGTATTTACACAATACTTGAATTATTTGAACGATTTGTCACCCTTATCGTTTCATTCTAACTCCTCAAACGATTATACTTTTTTAGAATCACATTCATATCGTTATCAACCTCTATTTAAAACCTCCAATAAAACGGTTGTTTTAAAACTTCCATACCTTCGAACTTCTTTTACAAAACAAGGCAAAGAAGTCAGTCAAATCCTTAAAGAAACGCTGCCAAACACTATTATTTTGGCGGTAGCATCCATATGTGTGGCATTGGTTTTAGGACTCATTTTAGGAGTGATTTCTGCATTATATAAAGACCATTGGGTGGATAAGACTATTTTGGTGGTTAGTACATTTGGAATGAGTTTACCTTCTTTTTTTAGTGCAATTTTAGCCGCTTGGATTTTCGGCTTTTTATTACACCACTATACAGGGTTAGAAATGACTGGGAATCTTTATGAATTGGATGATTTTGGAGAAGTTTATCAATTAAAACTCAAAAACTTAATATTACCTGCCTTAGTTCTTGGAATTCGTCCATTGGCAGTTGTTACACAACTGATGCGAAACTCTTTATTAGAAGTGTTTAATCAGGATTACATCCGTACTGCAAGAGCCAAAGGATTGAGTGAATTTCAAATTATTATCAGACATGCAATGAAAAACGCACTCAATCCCGTGGTCACTGCCATCTCGGGTTGGTTTGCATCTTTATTGGCGGGCGCTGTGTTTGTAGAGTATATATTTGCTTGGAATGGATTGGGAAAAGAAATTGTAAATGCACTGAACACCTTAGATTTACCCGTAATTATGGGGGCTGTTTTAATAATTGCCCTTACTTTTGTATTTATTAATGTAGTAGTCGATATTATTTACACTTACTTGGATCCAAAAATTAAATTAAACTCCTAAATAAAATCTCAAGATGAAAAAAAGTCTTTTAGTATTTCTATTTGTCACCACACTACTAAGTTGTCAAAATCGTGTTGAAACTCAATTTTCTGAGGCTGCTTTAAACGATGAATTTGTAACACTTAATGGGGATTCTGTTTTGTTTAAAACTATTTTAGAAAAACACCTTGGAAATACTGTTTTTATAGATGTATGGGCCTCTTGGTGTAAAGATTGTTTAGAGGGGTTGCCCAGTGTAAAAGAGCTTCAACAAAAACATCCCGAAGTTGATTTTGTGTATTTGTCTTTAGACAAAACACAAAAAGCTTGGAAAAAAGGAATTGACCGATTAGAAATCAAAGGCGATCATTATTTTATGCAATCTGGTTGGAAAGGTGCTATGGGCACATTTTTAGATTTGGATTGGATTCCACGGTATATGATTATCGATAAACAAGGCAGTATAAAAGTTTTTAAAGCCATTAAAACAACAGATATAACACTATTAAATAATTTAAAATGAGAAAACAAATTGTAGCAGGAAATTGGAAAATGAATAATGACTATGTCGATTCAGAAATATTCGTTGCTAAACTGCTAAAAGAATTGAAGCACAGCACTACAGAAGTGATTATTGCACCTCCTTTCACCAGTCTTTTAGCATCTTCAAATTCAGTCAAAGGAAGTCAAGTTATTGTGGCTGCACAAAACATGCATTTTGCAGAAAATGGTGCTTATACAGGAGAGGTTAGTGCCAAAATGCTTAAAAGTGTAGGAGTTAAAACAGTTATTTTAGGTCACAGTGAACGCCGTGCTTACTTTAATGAAACCGATGCGCTTTTAGCTAAGAAAGTAGATACAGCCTTGGCACATAATATGTGTGCGATATTCTGTTTTGGAGAAGAATTGGAAGATCGTAAATCAGGCAATGAAGAAGCGATTGTAGAAGCACAAATTAAAAATGCTTTATTTCATTTGCCAGCATCAGCTTGGGAGCATATTGTATTGGCTTATGAGCCAGTTTGGGCCATCGGTACTGGAGAAACTGCATCCCCAGAGCAAGCACAGGACATGCATGCCTTCATACGTAAAACAATTGCAGACCACTATTCTGCGGAGTTAGCAAACCAGGTTTCTATTTTGTATGGTGGAAGTGTAAAGCCAGCAAACGCAAAAGAAATTTTTTCAAAAACAGATGTTGACGGCGGTTTAATTGGCGGTGCAGCATTAGATGTAGAACAATTTATAGCCATTATAAACGCATTTTAAATTTGGCAGATTCTATTTATATAGGCTACACTTTTAAAGTTAAACCCGTTCAGCCAGGTACCGAAATTTTGATTGCGGAACTTGGCTTTTCTGGTTTCGAAAGCTTTGTAGAAACCTCAGATGGGGTCATAGCTTATATTCAAGAATCAGAACATTTTGATGCAATTTTAGATGGAGTTCAAATTTTAAATTCCGAGGAGTTTGTGATTACTTATGAATTTGAGACCATAGCACAGACCAATTGGAATGCAGAATGGGAAAAGAATTTCAACCCCATTGTTGTAGAAGATCGTTGTGCCATTCGTGCGCCCTTTCATGAAGCATTTAATGTAGAATATGACATTGTGATTGAGCCTAAAATGAGTTTTGGAACGGGACATCATGAAACCACCCACATGATGATTCAGCATATTTTAGCCTTTGATTTCACCAATAAATCTGTCTTAGATATGGGATGTGGAACCGGAGTGCTCGCTATCTTAGCTGAAAAAAAAGGAGCCACTTCTTTAGAAGCCATTGATATTGATAATTGGTGTTATTTAAACAGTCTTGAAAACGTCTCTCGAAATGAGTGTCACCATATCAATGTTTTGGAAGGGGATGCGTCTCTACTTCAAGGAAAACGATTTGATGTCATCATCGCAAATATAAATCGCAACATTCTAATGAATGATTTAAGTACATATGTTACTTGTTTAAATGAAAAGGGTGTTTTATTTTTAAGCGGTTTTTATGACAGTGATTGCGAGTTGATTGAATCAAGCTGTAATCAACTGAATTTAAAACTTGAAAAAACATTAACACGAAATAGTTGGGTTGCTTTGAAATTCGTTAAGTAGTTATGGGTACAAAAGAAAAAATTAAAGAAGAAGTAGAGGTTTCAGTTGAAGAAAGCCATTTGAATGAAATTGTCTTATTCAACGATGAGGTCAATACCTTTGATCATGTGATTGAAACCTTAGTTGATGTTTGTAAGCATTCCTATGAGCAGGCAGAACAGTGTTCGTTGCTCGTTCATTATAAAGGGAAATGTACCGTAAAAACTGGGCTATATGAGGAGTTAGAGCCGCAATGCACTCAACTTTTAAAAGCGGGTTTAAGTGCGGAGATCGTTTAAGATTTTGCCATGCGTCCTACCGCACAGCTTACAAATGATTTTGCTTTTTTGCCAATTGAATTGGTATCTCCATCCACTGGGTATCCAAGTTTAGACAGTAATGTTGTAGCTGATTCAACTCCGTTTGGGAGTTCATTTTCAAATGAAACGGTATTCGTTTCTGTGTTTACACTTACATTTTGAATTCCTTTTAAGTCATTGAGTTTGGAGATAATCGTATGCGCGCATCCGCCACATTTTAGATTTTGAATTTCAAGCGTAGTTTTCATTATTTTAAAGGTTAAAGCGTTGAGGGACATACAAATTCAGACATTGATAAATCTGTTTTTTTAAGCGCTGCAAATCCACCCGCAATATCTATGATGTTATGAAATCCACGTGCTTTTAAAATAGATGCAGCAATCACAGAACGGTAGCCACCTGCACAATGGATATAATACGTTTTATTGGCATCAATCTGATTCATTTGATGGTTGATGTAATCTAATGCAAAATGCTGAAGACCATCCATATTTAAATGCATCGAGGCATGTTCACCATCTTTTCGAACATCCAAAACGTTTAATTTGTGTTCTTTTGTTTCTTCAGAAAATTCCTCTGCTGAAATAGACTTAATTTGGTCTGTTGTTTTTTCTGCAGCAATCCAAGCGTCCATACCGCCTTCTAAATAGCCAAGGGCGTTGTCATAACCAACACGTGCCAAACGTGTCACTGCTTCTTCTGACTTGCCTTGTGGAACGACTAATAAAATGGGTTGATTGATGTCTGAAATGAGTGCACCAACCCATGGTGCAAATCCGCCATTAAGCCCAATAAAAATTGATCCCGGGATGTGATTTTTCACAAAATCTTGTTGAGTTCGAACATCTAAAACAAGTGCTTTTTGGGAGTTTGCCAACTGTTCAAAAGCTTCTGCAGATAGGGGCGTATTGCCGTTTGATAATACTTCCTCTAAATCAGAGTATCCACTTTGGTTCATTTTAGCATTTTTGGCAAAATATTGCGGCGGTGGACTGATGCCGTCTAGCACTTCTGTTACAAACTCTTCTTTGGTCATATCAGAACGCAAAGCATAATTAGTGTTTTTTTGATCTCCAATCGTACCAACCGTTTCTTTGCTTAAATTTTTTCCACAAGCAGAACCAGCTCCATGTGCTGGATATACAATCACAGAATCTTCTAGAGTCATGATTTTTGAGCGCAAGGAGTGAAATAACATACCTGCTAAATCTTTTTCACTAAGGTCAGATTTTATTGCCAAATCGGGTCGTCCAACATCTCCAAGAAACAGGGTGTCACCCGTAAACACAGCGTGGTTTTTACCGTTTTCATCAATCAGTAAATACGTTACAGATTCTAGGGTGTGACCAGGAGTATGTAATACTTTAATTGTGATATTCCCAATTTTAAATTCTTCATTATCGGAGGCATTGTAACAGTTAAAGGCTGTTTTGGTGTTTGGACCAAAAACAATAGTTGCCCCTGTTTTTTTAGCCAAGTCCAAATGACCGGATACAAAATCGGCATGAATATGGGTTTCAAAAATGAATTTTATTTTAGCATTATTAGCAGTTGCTTTATCAACATAATGTTGTGTCTCACGAAGTGGATCAATGATAGCAACCTCTCCATTAGACTCGATATAGTAGGCACCTTGAGCTAAACAACTGGTATAGATTTGTTCTATTTTCATGACATTTAAAGTTATATTACTTTTACAAATGTAAGTTTTTTGAAATAGCCGTGATATTTTTTTGATAAAAAGATTATTAACTTATATTTGCACCCTCAAAACGGCCTCGTAGCATAACTGAATAGTGCACTTGATTACGGCTCAAGAGGTTGCAGGTTTGAATCCTGCCGAGGTCACCAAATCGGAGAATTGATTCACAGGAATTGGTTCTCCTTTTTTTATGCTTGAGATTTCCTTCGATAAAATCGGAATTGACCCAAAAATAGCGTTCACTTTTGG
>JABAZA010000091.1 GCA_018608725.1 Flavobacteriaceae bacterium | reverse complement strand
TAAAAATAAAGGTTCAAATACTTGACAACGCCTATTTTGAGGTCGTATATTCGCAGCTTGATATTAAAATCATATATGAAACGAGCATGCTAAAATTAGTGTTTCCTAAGGGAATGACTAATAATGAACCTGCCTGCGGCAGGGAGCATGTCACCTTTTTAAAATAATAGATATAGACACATGAAATTATCGCATTTTAACTTTGAATTACCAGACGAATTATTAGCAGAATATCCAGCCGAAAACAGAGATGAGTCGCGACTCATGGTTCTTAATAGGAAAGAGCAAACCATTGAACATAAAATGTTCAAAGACGTCATTGATTATTTTGATGAGGACGATGTGATGATTCTGAACGACACCAAAGTATTCCCAGCACGTTTGTTTGGAAATAAAGAAAAGACAGGGGCTCGAATTGAAGTTTTTCTTCTTAGAGAACTCAATGCAGAACAACGTTTGTGGGATGTGTTAGTAGATCCAGCTCGAAAAATTAGAATTGGCAATAAACTCTATTTTGGAGAGGATGAATCTTTAGTGGCTGAGGTTATCGATAACACAACTTCTAGAGGGCGTACCCTTCGTTTTTTGTATGACGGCTCTTATGAAGAATTTAGAAAAAAACTAACAGAACTTGGTCAAACCCCTTTGCCTAAATACATCAACAGAGATGTTGAGCCAGAAGATGAAGAGCGTTACCAAACAATTTATGCCAAAAATGAAGGTGCCGTTGCTGCGCCAACAGCAGGGCTTCACTTTTCTAGGCATTTATTGAAGCGTTTAGAAATTAAGGGAATTAATTTTGCTGAAGTCACGTTACACGTTGGATTAGGAACCTTTAACTCTGTTGAAGTAGAAGATCTATCCAAACATAAAATGGACAGTGAAGAAATTAAGATCCCTGCTTCAACCGCAACAACGATTAATAAAGCTTTGGTTGAAAAACGTCGTATTTGTGCCGTTGGAACTACTGCCATGCGAACGATCGAAAGTTCGGTATCTTCTAAAGGCAACTTAAATGAATTTGAAGGTTGGACGAATAAATTTATTTTCCCGCCGTATGATTTTTCAATTGCAAACTGTATGATCACAAATTTTCATACACCAAAATCAACACTTTTAATGATGACTGCTGCTTTTGGAGGTCATGATTTTATAAAGAGAGCCTACGAAGAAGCGGTAAAAGAAAAATATAAGTTTTATAGCTATGGTGATGCCATGCTGATTATATAAACTCCAAAATTGAAAGCCTCCTCAAGAGGCTTTTTTTAGAGATCAATTGTTTTTATTCATTATGAATTCCACTAAAAAAGACATACGCGCATTATCAAAAGAGGAGTTAAGAGCCTTTTTTGTTACGCATGGAGATCAGGCCTTTAGAGGAACTCAGGTTTATGAGTGGCTTTGGCAAAAAGGTGCACACCACTTCGAGGACATGACTAATTTGTCCAAAGATACCCGTCAGATGTTGGACGAAAATTTTAGCATCAACCATATTGAAGTGGACTCCATGCAACGCAGTACGGATGGCACTATCAAAAACGGCATTCGACTTCATGACGGGATGATTGTAGAATCGGTACTCATTCCAACCGCCAAACGATCCACCGCTTGTGTATCCTCTCAAGTAGGGTGTAGTCTTGACTGTAAATTCTGTGCAACCTCGCGTCTCAAACGCATGCGAAACCTTAACCCCGATGAGATTTACGATCAAGTTGTCGCAATTGATAAACAGAGCAAATTATACCATAACCGTCCCCTTTCCAATATCGTATTTATGGGGATGGGAGAGCCGTTAATGAATTATAATAATGTACTTAAAGCGATTGATAAAATCACCTCCAAAGAAGGGCTGGGGATGTCGCCAAAACGAATTGTTGTTTCCACTTCTGGAGTGCCTAAAATGATTAAAAAAATGGCAGACGATCAGGTTAAATTTAATTTAGCGGTTTCGCTCCATTCAGCTATTGACAGTATTCGCACCTCCATTATGCCATTCAATGAAACGTTTCCTTTGAAAGATTTAAGGGAAGCACTTCAACATTGGTATGCAGCTACCAATCGGATTATTACCTATGAGTATGTCGTTTGGGAAGGTATCAACGATACCAAAACGGACGTTGAGGCACTGATAAAATTTTGTCAATTTGCACCTAGTAAAGTCAATCTTATTGAATACAACCCTATTGACGATGGCGTGTTTCAACAGGCCAGTACAACCGCAATCGACTTGTATGTTTCCATGTTAGAAGCAAAAAATATCACGGTTACTGTTCGCCGATCCCGAGGTAAAGATATTGATGCTGCTTGTGGACAACTCGCCAATAAGACCTAAAAAAGTTTGTTTCAAAAACTATTAAGGAGCTGGATTTGGGATGACTGCATGAATTGCATCGATACGTTCTAAAGTTTCCTGTGATAATTCAGTGTGAATACTTTCTATGTTTTCTTTTAGTTGCTCCAGGTTTGTAGCCCCGATAATATTACTTGTTACAAAAGGTCTTTGATTGACAAAAGCCAAAGAAAGCGTTGTAAGGCTGATCCCTAAATCTTTTGCGAGTTGTAAATACTGTTTTGTAGCTTCAGTGGATTGCGCACTGCTATAGCGTGCAAAACGTGGAAATAATTTGAGACGTGCATTGTCTGCAGCGGTGCCCTCTATATATTTTCCAGAGAGGACTCCAAACGCTAAAGGTGAGTAAGCAAGAAGTCCAATATTTTCCCTCAAAGAAACTTCTGCTAAATCTCCTTCAAATACTCGATTCAACATTGAATAAGCATTTTGAGTGGTACTAATCGGAATTAAATTATCTTTTCGAACTTCTTCTGCACAACGCATTGCTCCCCATGCTTTTTCATTCGACAAGCCAATTGCTCTAATTTTTCCAGCATCGACAAAGGATTTTAAAGCGTGTAAAACTTCATTAAAATTATCGACCCATGGATCGTTTGGACTGGGTTTAAAATCGCGTACACCAAATGTATTGGTGTGGCGTTCTGGCCAATGTAATTGATATAAATCAATATAATCTGTTTGCAAGCGAGCGAGTTCTAAGTGTAAAGCTTCTTTGATAGTATCTGCACTAAACCCTGCTGTTCTGATATGAGCTGTATAGTCACCAGTTCCCGCAATCTTACTTGCAATGATGACTTTATCTCTTGTTTTATTTTTTTTGAGCCAAGTACCTATATACTTACTGGTTCGCCCTTGAGTTTCAGCAGTGGCTGGCACCGGATACAACTCGGCTGTATCAATAAAATTAACGCCGTGTTCTAAAGCATAATCCATTTGAGCATGACCTTCAGCTTCTGTGTTTTGATTTCCCCAGGTCATCGAGCCGAGGCAGATTTTACTGACCTTAATATTCGTGCCTGGAAGTGTAGTATATTTCATGTGTTTACTGTATTGATTTTAACAGTCACAGCTGTTTTCTGCAGCCAAGTGTGACAACCATTTAATCCTTTTCTTGTATATCAAGTTTTTAGTTGTAGATGTTTCTAATTAATCGTTATTTAAAAGCTTTGTTATCTCATCTAATTTTGGAGTCAAAACCACTTCAATACGTCTGTTTTTGGCTTTGCCTTGGGTTGTTTCGTTAGTTGCAATTGGCGCAAATTCTCCACGTCCGGCTGCTGTTAGACTTTCGGGTTTGATTGCTTCATTTTCATTTAAAATTTGAACGATTGCTGTGGCACGTTTGGTGGATAAATCCCAGTTATTAGCAATTTGTCCCCCACTAGAAAAGGGATCATTATCGGTATGACCTTCAATGAGTACTGCAATATCAGGATTCTCCGCTAAAACACTTCCAAGTTGCTCGATCGCCTGTCGTCCTTCAGATCCAACCGCCCAGCTACCCGACTTGAAAAGTAATTTATTTTCCATAGACACATAAACTTTTCCATCGCGTTGTTCAACGGTTAATCCTTTGCCTTCAAAAGCGGTGAGTGCTTTTGAAATCGCATCTTTTAAGTCCCGCATCGCTTGGTCTTTTGAAGCGATTAGAGTTTCTAATTCTGCGATGCGTTGCGAGCGTTCTTGCATGTCCGCTTCTAACTTCAAAAGCCGATCATTTTCTGCCGCTAAGGCCAATTCTTTGGCGTTTAATTGTGCTAAAAGTTCTCTGTTTTTTTGCACATTATCAGCAATGGCTTTAGAACTATTTTGCTCCAAGGCTGTATAAGAATCATTTAGCGCATCGTGTTTTTTTTGAAGCCCAGTTAGATCTTGCTGAAGTTGATTCCGTTCCAAAAGCGTTGCATCGTACTCATTTTGTAATTGATCATATTGATTTTGAAGTGCATTTTTATCACTTAAAATACTATCGCTATCAGCGTTTAAGGAGTCGTAGTCATTTTTAAGATTCGTGTATTTACCCTCTAATTCTTTGTATAGTTTAGAAGAAACACAAGAGTTGAAAGTAAAAACAACAAGAGTTAAAATTAAAAGTTTTTTGGTCATTGTATATTAATTTATAAATTAGTTTTTATTGTAATTCAACCAAAACAGGACAGTGGTCGCTGTGTACTGCTTCAGAAAGGATAACGGCGCGTTTTAATTTTTCTTGTAAGGGCAGAGAAACTAATGTGTAGTCCAACCGCCACCCTTTGTTGTTGGCTCGTGAATTTGCGCGATAACTCCACCAGCTATAATTATGTGGTTCGGAATTAAATTCGCGAAAGGCATCTACAAAACCACTCTTTAAAAATTGACTCATCCAAGCACGTTCTTCAGGTAAAAACCCAGACACATTTTTATTTCTCACAGGATCATGAATATCAATTGCCTCATGACATATATTATAATCGCCACAAATAATGAGATTAGGAACGTCTTTTTTTAGTGTATTTATATAGTCTTGAAACAAATCCATATACTCGAGCTTGTGCTCTAAACGCGCTAAGTTTGTTCCCGAAGGAAGGTATAAACTCATCACAGATGCTCCATCAAAATCTGCCCGAATGTTGCGTCCTTCAAAATCCATCGATTCAATTCCTGTTCCAAAAACCACATTGTTTGGTTTGGTTTTGGATAAAATGGCCACGCCGCTGTATCCTTTTTTTTGAGCACTGAACCAATAATTATAAGAATAACCCGCAGCCTCAAAAACACTCAAGTCGAGTTGATCTTCTTGCGCTTTTATTTCTTGTAAACAGATGACGTCAGGGTTGGCACTTTTCAGCCAATCGATAAATCCTTTTTTGAGCGCAGCTCGAATACCATTAACGTTGTAAGAAATAATTTTCATCTTATAGGATAATAATTTTAGCTAAAATAATTAATAGAGTACTTTTACCCTAAATATTTAGTCTTGTTTTAATGAAAACTATCAACAAAATATTTTAGGTTGTTTTTAGTTTAAGAGTCATGATGAAGTACTGTTTTACCATTTTACTCATTTTATCCTTCACACATTCCTGGTCTCAAGAAGTGTTATCTTTGTATAGGACAAAGAAATTGGCGGTTAAGGACTCGATTCAAATTGACAGTGTAAGCATCAATCCTTCTAATTTTTCCATATCAAATTTAAAGAATGAAGTTATTCCCTCTTCATTATACACTATAGATTTTGAAAATGCATTGCTCACGTTTGATTCCATAGTGCAAACGGATTCTATAAAAATTACGTATTTAAGCTATCCGCGATTTCTTACTAAAACATATCAAGAATTAGACGAACGCATCATTGTGAACAGTACGGGAAATCTCCAAAACTTATATAAATTGTCACAACCAAACTCAAATCGTGTGATGGTGCCATTTGATGGTTTGGCATCCTCAGGGAGTATTTCAAGAGGCGTAACTATTGGAAATAATCAAAATTCGGTTTTAAATAGTGAACTCGACCTTCAAATTAGCGGTAAGTTAAATGACAAAGTGACTTTACGAGCTTCTATTCAAGATTCAAATATTCCTTTGCAAGAAAGTGGTTATTCGCAACAGTTGGATGAATTTGATCAAGTTTTTATTGAAGTTTTTAGTGAGCGTTGGCGAATTAGAGCTGGGGATATTGATTTAAAAAATTCACACTCTTATTTTTCACAATTTTCTAAACGTGTTCAAGGTCTTTCATTGACAACTAATTTTAAAAATGAAGATTCTGAATTCACTGCTTTTACAGCCGGAGCTCTTGTTCGTGGTCAATTTTCATCGAGTCAATTTGTAGGGCAAGAAGGCAATCAAGGACCCTATAAGCTAAAAGGGCCAAACAATGAATTGTATGTTTTAGTGGTTTCTGGAAGTGAAACAGTGTATGTGAATGGAATTCCATTGGAACGTGGCGCTACCGAAGATTATATTATAGATTATAATGCAGGGGAAGTCATTTTTAATGCAACGTATCCCATCACTTCAGAAATGCGAATTACGGTTGATTATCAATACAGTGAGCGCAATTATTCTCGTTTTATAGGTTATGCGGGCAGTCGTTATAAAAATGAAAAATGGACACTAGGGGTGTCTGTGTACAATGAAAATGATTTAAAAAACCAACCGCTTCAACAATCGCTTAATTCAGAACAAGTTGAAATTTTGTCCAATGCAGGGGATGATTCAGCATTAATGACCGCACCTTCCGCAACCCCTGAAGCCTATAATGAAAACCGAATTTTGTATAAAAAAAGCACGGAAAATGGAGTAGAGTTTTTTGAGTTTTCAAACAATCCTGAGGATGAATTGTATCTTGTTAATTTTACGGCTGTCGGATCTCAGCAAGGGAATTATAGAATTAGAAGTTCCAATGCGATTTCGAATATCTATGAGTATATTGCACCAATCTCAGGGGTCAAACAAGGAGATTTTGAACCAATTGTACAACTCGTTGCCCCTGTAAAATTACAAGTAGCGGTCGTGAATGGGGCTTTTCAGCCAAATGAAAAGACGTCTGTTGAGTTTGAATTTGCTGCAAGTAAAAATGATTTAAATTTATATTCATCACTCGATGATGAAGATGATACAGGGGTCGCAGGCCAACTGTCCATAAAACATCAGTTTCTTAAAACGGCTAAAGATTGGGTTTTAGATGTGAACTCTGACATCGATTATATTCAAATTGATTTTAGAAATATGGAAGGACTTTATAATCCAGAGTTCAATCGGGACTGGAATATTGAAGCACCTTTAGGAAATCAAATTATTACCGATCTTGGCGATCAGATTTTTGGGGTTGCAGGAGCCCAGTTTTCACACCCAGAAAAAGGGGTCTTGAAGTATGAATTTCAGCACTTAAATTATAACAAAAATTATGAAGGAAATCGCCATGTGTTTTTTACCAAACTGAATTTGGAGCGTTTTCAGATTTACTCGAACTCTAGCCTCTTAGAAACCGATGGACTCAACTCAAACTCTGTTTTTTATAGATCAGACAATCGTTTGAAATACAGTTATAATAAAGGCTGGTCGGGTGTTGAGTTTTCAACGGAACACAATGAAAAAAAGGATGTTGAATTAAATCAGTTAGACCCCATCAGTCAGAAGTTTAAAGCCTATGAAGTGTTTACCGGAATTGGAGATTCAACAAAGGTGTTTGTGAAGTTAGGCTATATGCACAGAATCAATGACAGTCTTCAAAATAATCGCCTTTCAAAAGTAAACACTTCAAACACCTATTATTTAGATTCTAAATGGATTCAAACTCAAAAAACGAATTTAAGTTTATATGCAAATTACCGGGTTTTTAAATCTACAAATACTTCCGCTCCACTCCAAAAATCGATCAACTCACGATTGCAATACAGTCAAAAGCTAGCCAATAATGGCATATATTGGAATACACTTTTTGAAACCAATGCAGGTCGTTTACCACGACAGGATTTCACTTATGTTGAAGTAGAACCTGGTCAGGGGAGTTTTGTGTGGTTCGATTATAATGAGAATGGGATTCAAGAATTAGAAGAGTTTGAAATTGCTCAATTTCAAGATCAGGCGACCTATGTCCGTGTGTTATTGCCCAACCAAGTTTACCTGCGAACGCATCAAAACAAGATGAGTCAATCCTTGACATTAAATCCGATACAGTGGGCAAATTCGCCACAAGCCTCTAAACGATTTTTGGCTCATTTTTATAACCAAACCTCTTTTTTAATTGATCGAAAAGATATAAATAATAGTACCTCCATTCGTTTAAATCCATTTCATTCTAACGCAGAAGATCAGTTGGCACTTCAGTCGAATTTCAGAAATCAGTTATTTTACAATCGGGGGAAGCAGCACTATACTATTTCGTACAGTTATTCGGAATCTAAAGCACGTAATACACTTTCATTTGGGTATGTGGAACAGGAAACTTTCAGTCATCAGTTGAACTTTTTACATAAAATAAAAGAGCAGTGGTTACTCGGTTTACAAACAAATTTAGATGAAAATTTTAGTGCAAGTGAAAATTTCTCTTCCAAAAACTTTCAACTTAAGGAATCACTTCTCAATCCAAAAGTGTCTTATTTACTCGATGACAACAAACGGTTTGACGTGTATTATCAATATCAGAATAAGAAAAACTCAATTGGAGATATGGAGCAACTCACCCAAGAAAAATATGGCGTATCTTTTATGCTTACGCAAAACCAGAAAGCGGCTATTTCTGGGGAGTTTAACTATTTTTCAAATGAATTTTCTGGAAATTCAAATACGCCAGTTGCTTACCAAATGATGGAAGGTTTACAGCCAGGTACGAACTTCACTTGGTCACTAATTGCACAAAAAAAACTGACAAAGTTTTTAGATTTAAATCTAAATTATTTTGGAAGAAAGAGTGAAACCAGTCGGACTATTCATACAGGGACTGTTCAGTTAAAAGCGTATTTTTGATATGATTTTTTATACAGCATCTCAACATAAACGGCACAAAATAGATTGAAACTAGAAGATGTAATTCCTACTTTGACCTTCTTTTCTTATTTTGAAAAAGTGGGATTGTAAATGAAATAAATACTCCACCCATTCCAGTTGCTAAGATATCTCTTTTATCAAAAATACCCCCTCGATAGTCATCATATACTTCTTTAGCAACGCCAGCTACATCTGAGGTACATAAAGCTGTAATTATAGCTTTTGTTTTATTTTTGTGCTTTTGATATGACCAGTGGTAACCAATAGCTCCAGCAAGACTCCCGGCTGCAAAATGTAATTGTTTATCGTCTTCTTGTAGAATAAATGACTGTCCTAACACGGAAAGTCCGAACATAAAAATAATAGTGTGGATAAGGTTTTTCATAGCTTAGTTTTTTAGTTTAAATTGGTTATTTATGACGCTAGATTTAGCGTATGATATTATCCTTTAGATCTTCACTCTACATTTTAAGTGAAGTTTCCTCAATGTGTTTTCTAAACTATTTAATGAAGGACTACAAACACCAATAATTCCATCATTGGAAGTCATTGGCAAAAAAAGGGGCTTGGCATACTGCCAGTAAAAATGGAGTCAACTTGGGGGTGTAGTAGGATTGTTTTTGTAATAATTGTAATGGTCATTTTACCATCATTAAAACAAATACATGGAATTGGGGATAAAGTAGTATTCTGTAGGTACTGTATTATTTTACGGCTTGAGATCAAATACTACCTAAAGCTAATATTTGATAACAATTGACAAATAAGTCTTTGATGCTGTCAACAGTTACGGAGTTAAACTGTGCGTGGGGTAAATTTTGAAATCTTATAACGGTAAAAAAGTAAACAACGCTACAAGTTTTGTGTAATTACGATAAAACATCAATATATCACTTAAAAGTATGTTTATTCCACAATATAACATAAAATATTGATAATTCACTAAACAATTAACAATTTATTTGCGAAATATGTAATTTATAACAAAAAAATAATTTTAAAGACAATTATTTCAGCTTCAAGAAAAAATTAAACGGTCTGTTGTTACTAATGTCTTAGAGAAAAATGAGATCTGTATTGTGCTTCAACCCCATTATCGTTGGTGTATTTTACGACAAACCAGTAATCTGTTGCTGCTAGCATTGATCCATTGAAGGTTCCATTCCACGCAGTTCGACTGGGTTTAAATTGGAATATGAGCTTCCCATAACGGTCAAAAATTGAGACCACTGCCGTGGGGTCATCTATCAAACATTTGATGTTCCAAGTATCGTTATATCCATCGCCATTAGGAGTAAAAAGTTTTGGAAACTCCATAATCATAATGCTTGTTTCAGGGATAGTGCTGCACCCAAGTGCATCTCTCACAGCGACTATATGTTCTTGACATCCAGTTACATATTCAAATAATGCATTGCTTTGCCAATCTCCACCGTCTAATTGATATTCATATATACCACTTCCACCAGTGGCAGATACTAAAATCATTTGATTTGCATCAAAATCTTCTGAGAGGTTTATAGCATCAATTGTTAAAACACTGATAGGGTTTACCACAATAGTCATTGTAGTTTCGTCTGCACATTGGTTGGGGTCAGGGGTAAATGTGTAAGTTGTTGTTGCTAAATTATTTAAAGCTGGAGTCCATGAACCTGTAATGTTGTCATTGGAGGTTATGGGTAAAGATGCCAATACACTTCCAATACAAATAGGGTCAACTTGCGTAAACATAGGTGTAGTTTGTGTTAAGACCGCAATAGTCATTTTTGTTTCTTCAAAACAAACGCCCGGTATAGGTGTAGGGGTAAACGTGTATTCTGTAGTGACTGTATTATTTATAGCAGGAGACCAGGTGCCACTAAATCCATTATCAGAAACAGTGTTTAAATTCGACAAAGGATCACCAACACAAATTGGGTCAACTTGTGTGAACGTTGGTGTAAAAACAGGGTAAACTGTGATGTCCATTGTTGTGCCTATGGCACATTGATCTGAATCGGGTGTAAATGTATAAGTCCCTGAAGTTGTATTGTCAAAAACTGGCGACCATGTCCCTGTAAATCCTTCTAAAGAACTTGTTGGGAGTGTTGTCAACGGATCTCCTTCGCAAATAGGAGGTATTTGTACGAATGTGGCGTTTGAAGTAATATCAATAGTGACGTTAAACGAGTACTCATTTGTACAAATGGGTGTGGTTACTGTTTCGGCATAGACAAATAATGTGGTAGAAACCGAGATTGTATCTCCAGGGTTGAGTTGTGTCCCACCGCCATTGGATGCTGTGAAATACGTTCCATTTGTGAGTGCTGGTAATGTATAGCTATCACAAGAAGTTACATCAGCTGGAGTATCTATTGTAGGTAATGTATTGATTCCAATATCAAAGGAGTGCTCATTACTACAGCTAGGAGTTGTGGCGGTTTCAGCATATACAAATAGGGTCGTTGAAGTCGAGATTACATCTCCAGGGTTGAGTTGTGTCCCACCACCATTGGATGCTGTGAAATATGTTCCATTCGTGAGGGTAGGCAATGTATAGCTGCCATCACAAGAAGTTACATCAGCTGGAGTATCTATTGTTGGAGAAGCATTGACTGTGGCAGTGACAGCAGTCCTTGTTCCTGTGGTACAACCATTACTTGAGGGTAAAATCCAAAAAGTTGTGTTAGTCGTTAAAATGGGATTGTAGGTGCTACCTGTATGTAAAAGCGTGCCTCCATTTTGACTGTCATACCATAAAATATCTGTTGTGTTTGAAGTGGCTGATAGGTTGGCAGGGTCATTATCACAACTTACAGATGAGGTGGTAGATAAAATTTGAGGTGGATTAAAGGTTGTAGATCCAGAAATATTTAACACAGGATCTCCGGGCGTTCCTCCGTATTCTATGACAAAACCCTTGGCTTGATAATCCGTTGGTTGGCTATTCGTATTGTTTGGTAAATCGTTCCATGATCCCGGAATACCTGTATTATAAGTGATGTGTGCATAGTCCTCTCCGCCATTATAATTATTGGGTTCACCTGTATTCCAATTTTCATACATTCCTGGAGCTACAGATCCATTTTCATTACCATTCCAAAAGGTCGTGCCTGCTTCTGGTCCTGTCATCCATTTCCAAACACCTTCGGCTCCTGCGTCAGAAGCACCAATCCAACCTGTTCCAGGGGATAATTCTCCAGAAATTTGTCCTTCATCAGGAATAGTTAAGGTGGCTAGATAGCCTTGTAGCCCAAAATAATCCATCGCTTCTGCCGCCACTTTGGCATCAGTCCAAGTGATTAAATTTGCGGGAACATAGTCATAATAATGGTCTGTTGAGGCTAAATAATTAGCAGACCCCGCAGTTAAGGAAAAGGTTTTTGCCCCCACATTTATATTGCTGCTATTAAAAACGACATCATAAACCGCTGCAATAATATCTGTATATGTTGCAGAACCCCCACCGGTTCCGGTTAATATTAATTTAGCTTGATTTGCATTCCAATTGGCAACTACATTGGGATGAGACCCTATTAAAGAGAGTTGATCTTCACCTATAACATAACCAGATGAAATTTGAATATAAAAGGCAGGAATGAGTGTATCATCTGGATCGACGATGTTAAAAGAAGTTACTATTCGTTGTTGACTTTGTGGGCAATAGATTTGATCGCCTACAGCAGTTACTGTTGGAGGATCATTTATTTGCCCAAAAAATATACTGGTATTTAAAAACAGTAATGTAAACAATAGCGGTTTTATACTTAAATTCAAAATTGGTTAATATTTATAATTTAGTTAATTTTATTTAACCAATATTTCATGGCTACTTCATTTTCAATAATTGTTTTTAAATCTTCTATTTTTACGCGCTGTTGCTCCATAGAATCTCGATGTCTTATGGTTACACAATTATCCTTAAGTGAATCATGGTCTACGGTAATACAAAACGGTGTTCCTAGTGCATCCTGACGGCGGTAACGTCTTCCAACAGCATCCTTTTCATCATATACCACATTAAAATCCCATTGTAAATCACTTAAAATAGTTTTTGCAATTTCTGGCAATCCATCCTTTTTTACCAAGGGTAAAATTGCGGCTTTAATAGGTGCTAAGACTGCGGGCAGTTTCAGTACCGTTCGAGTGGTGTTGTTTTCTAAGCTTTCTTCAGTTAACGCATTTGAAAATACGGCCAAAAACATGCGGTCCAATCCTATGGATGTTTCCAGAACGTAAGGTGTATAGTTTTTATTTTCTTCGTGGTCAAAATATTGGAGTTTTTTGCCAGAATGTTTTTCGTGTTGACTTAAATCAAAATCAGTACGAGAATGAATGCCTTCAAGTTCTTTGAATCCAAAAGGGAATTTAAATTCGATATCTGCAGCGGCATCGGCATAATGTGCCAGTTTTTCATGATCGTGGAATCGGTAATTATCAGCACCCATTCCTAATGATAAATGCCATTTCATACGGGCTTCTTTCCAATGGTCATACCATTTTTTTTGAGTTCCTGGTTTAATAAAATACTGCATTTCCATTTGTTCAAATTCACGCATTCTAAAAATAAATTGACGAGCTACAATTTCATTTCTAAAGGCTTTTCCTGTTTGTGCAATTCCAAACGGAATTTTCATACGCCCTGATTTTTGAACATTTAAAAAATTCACAAATATACCTTGTGCTGTCTCAGGACGTAAATATAACTCCATTGCACTTTCTGCAGAAGCACCTAACTTAGTACCAAACATGAGGTTGAATTGCTTTACGTCGGTCCAGTTTTTACTGCCTATTAGAGGGTCTGCGATTTCCAACTCTTCAATAAGTGCTTTAACATCTGCTAAATTTTCGTTTTCTAAAGATTTTGCTAAACGCGATAAAATGCTGTCTATTTTAGTTTGATATCCAACAACCCTTCCATTTGTAGAGATGAATTCGTTTTTGTCAAAACTTTCTCCAAAACGTTTTTCAGCTTTTTTGATTTCTTTCTCAATTTTACTTTCAATTTTAGCACAATAATCTTCTACAAGAACATCGGCTCTGTATCGTTTTCTGGAGTCTTTATTGTCAATCAAAGGGTCGTTAAAAGCATCGACGTGCCCAGAGGCTTTCCAGGTTGTAGGATGCATAAAAATAGCAGCATCTAAGCCTACGATATTTTCATTCATTTGAACCATGGCTTTCCACCAATATTCACGTATATTTTTCTTTAACTCTACACCGTTTTGTGCATAATCATAAATTGCACTTAGGCCATCATATATTTCACTGCTCTGAAACACAAATCCGTATTCCTTAGCATGTGAAATAACTTTCTTGAAACTTTCTCCTTGATTTGTCATGTCACAAAAATAGAAAACGCTTTTTAAATTAAACTTAAAGTTAGGGTGAAAAATAAAATATTATTTTATTTTTAACTTCACCTAAATGTACTTTGTGTGCTCTCGAGTCTTATAAATCTATTTTTTCCAAAAACATGCCATGCCTGCAATACAATTTTAACAGACAACGAACTTGGTATTTGTGTGGTATGTCGGCACGAGTTGCCATTAACAAATTACCATTTTGAGCGTCCTGAAACAGTAAAAAAAATCTTTTATGGTCGGGTACGCCTAGAAGCGGCAACAGCACTCTTTTATTTCCATAAAAGCGGAAGGGTTCAACAGTTATTACATCATTTAAAATACAATGGCAAAGAAGATATTGGACGTATTTTTGGAAATTGGCTGGGAGCGGAACTATTAGAGTCTCCTTATTTTGAGTCTATTGATGTTGTAATTCCAGTTCCAGTTCATTTTAAAAAATTAAAACAAAGAGGGTATAATCAGGTGGCTCTTTTTGCACAACAAATCGCGAAAGTGTTGAATGTTTCTTACTTGGACGATGTGCTTCTGAAATCTAGAAATACCAAAACTCAAGTTTTTCAGTCGCGAGAAGCACGTTTTCAATCCGTTGCTCATAGTTTTTATGTCCAAAACATTAATAGGATTGAAAATAAACATATTCTACTCGTGGATGATATTATTACAACGGGAGCCACAATTGAAGCTTGTGCATTGGTTTTGAATCCAGAAAAGAAGATGCAGTTAAGTGTTGCAACAATTGCAATTACGCATTCCATTTTTCGTTAGTACTAAAATA